>CAZVIK010000031.1:0-20485 GCA_964627045.1 uncultured Solibacteraceae bacterium
GCTGATTAGTCCGAATCCGATAATCCCGATGCCGACCCGATCATTGGCCCCGAGTACGCGGCTGTAGGACGCCGCGCTCAGTGCCGTTGCAGTGCCCAGAAATGCCCGGCGGGTAGTCTGAGCCAAATCGTTTTTCATTTCCACGTGTGCCTGTCTCCTTCCAAAAAGACGAACCACGTCACCGGCCTTGCGGCCGGAACGAGCATACCACACACCGCGCCCCTTCAAGTCAGGGCGCGGCCATGGTCCGGCGACCCTTGCCGGCTACGGCCTAGCGCGGCCCGCCCGGTGCGGGCGCGGCTCCGCCCTCCGTCGCGCCACGACGACCTCCGCGCGCGGGGGCAACAAAGTTCTCCAACTCGCCGACCGGACGGTGCCCGGCCCAAGCGATGCCGCGAAGTAGCATCTGTCTTACCGGGGGGAGATTGAAAGTCTCGTTGGAATGCCCCTGCATGTTTACGAAAACCCTCGCGGGCTTCCCACCGGCGAGCGTGTGTTCGTACGTCCAGACCTGTGGAACCACCTCTCCCTTGTGGTCACCGATCCTGGGGTTGTCGGGGAGCTTTGCCGTCACCAGCGGGTGAATCGGAGGCTCCTTCGCCCAAGTCATCAGGTAAAAGGCCTCTTCGTCCAAGGTCATGTCCGGAAGGTCCTTGGTGATGGGGTGGGTCTTGTCAACAACCGTGTAGGTGACCTTCCCAGCCGCAGAATTCGACTCCCCATGCCGTTTGGCCCCGCCCACGATCGTCGAGTAGTACTCCGGATCGGGCCCGCACTCGGCGTCGTGCAACAGGACCATGCCGCCCCCGCGCCGGACGAAAGCCTCGATGTCGGCCTTCTGGGTGGGATTCATGTATCCGGCATCGCCCCTGTAAATCACGAGCACGTCGGTGCGTGCCAGATCGGCAGCAGTCGGAAAGTGGAGAGCCCCATCGACGACAGCGCCCTTCTCGTTCAGAACGGTGCTCCATTGAGCCAAGAACAGCGGGTAGTCGTGCAGCCCCGCCCCGTGCGTCTTGAGCCCAGTCCAGATGAAGACGCGTAGGCCCTTGGGGTTGACAACGGTTTGCGGCGCCTCGCCATCGGCGCTCCCTCCGCGCCCCTGCGCCAAGGCCTGTTGTTGGAGGATCAAGGCCAACGAAAACAGGATGAGCACGCTGACGGCAGCCCGCAGGACCCTCCCCGACAGGAGTCCCAATGCCATCCGCGGCCGTGACAATCTGCGGAGGCCCACAACTTCGCTACGATTGCGTTTCACGGAACCACCTCCCAAAATGAACGGCTCTTCACCTCCAAGCCGCCTTCCAGTGGCGATGAGAACACCGCAGTGAGGCGCACGTCAAGCCGCCGCCGCAACGGTGCCCGCTTGGCACCGGCCTGTGAGCCCAGGGCCTCCCTACCACCCCACGGGCTTGCCCTTGTTCTGCTCGTCGAGCCACGCTTGCAGCGGCGCGAAGTAATCGCGGATCGCGGTTGCGTCGATCTTCTCCTGCCCCGTGAGGGTCTTCAGGGCCTCAGGCCACGGTCGGCTGATTCCCATCTCCATCATCGCCTTCAAGCGTGCTCCGGCCTCTTTGTTGCCGTAGATCGAACAGCGATGCAGCGGGTCCTTACAGCCGGCCGTCTGCGACAATGCCCGATGGAACTGGAATTGGAGCACGTGCGCCAGGAAGTAACGCGTGTAGGGGACGTTCGCCGGCACGTGGTATTTGGCACCGGGATCGAAGTCGCTCTCGCTGCGGGCCACGGGCGGCGCAATTCCCTGGTATTTCTGCCGGAGTTCCCACCAGGTCTTGTTGTACTGCTCGGGAGTGATCTCGCCAGTGAAGACCTTCCAGCGCCACTGGTCAATGAGAATCCCGAACGGCAGGAAAGCTACCTTTTCGAGCGCGCGATTCAGCAAGAGGCCGATGTCCTTGGATGCGTCGGTTGGCCGGGCGAGAAACCCGAGTTTCACGAAGTACTCGGGCGTCATCGAGAGCGCGATGGTGTCGCCGAGAGCCTCGTGGAAGCCGTCGTTGGCGCTGTCCCGGAACAGCATCGGCTGCTTGTTGTAGGCGCGCTGGTAAAAATTGTGGCCGAGTTCATGGTGGATGGTGATGAAGTCCTCCGCCGTGGTCTCGATGCACATCTTGATCCGCAGGTCGTCGATGTTGTCCACATCCCAGGCGCTGGCATGGCAGACCACTTCGCGGTCCCGCGGCTTGGTGAACAGAGAGCGTTCCCAGAAGGTCTTGGGCAATGGATCGAAGCCCAGCGACACGAAGAACCGGTCGCCGTACTCGGCCATCTTCCGGGCGTCCAAATTCCGGCTCTTGAGGATCGCCGTCAGGTCGAATCCGGGGTCGGCATTGGGCGGCGCCACCAGAGGGTAGATGTTTTCCCAGGATTGCGACCACATGTTGCCCAGAAGGTGCGCCGGGATCGGCCCGTCGGCCGGGACTACGCTGTCGCCGTACCTCTGGCGAAGCCGGCTGCGAACGTAGGCGTGAAGCGAAACGTACAACGGCCGGACCTGCTCCCAAAGCCGGTCCACCTCCTTAGCGAACTCCTCCGGGGTCATATCGTACTTGGAGCGCCACATCGCTCCGGTATCGGCGAATCCGATTTCACGGGCCCCCTTGTTGGACAGTTCGACGAACCGTTGGTAGTCCTTCTTGAGCGGCGCACCCACCGCATGCCATCCGCGCCAGACGCTCAACAACTCCGAAGGGTTGCGACTCTCGGCCATCACCTTGGTGACCTGGTTGATGTCCAGGCACTTCGATGGGTCCGTCTCGCCGTCTTTGCAGGCGCGCCCCTTGCCGTAGGCGGCTTCCATCGCCGTGGCCAGGCGGGTGATCTCCGCGCTCTCTTTGGGATCGGCCGGCGCGGCCATGGTCAGCGACAGCTTGAGCAACTTCATCTTCCGCTCGAGATCCGGGGGCAACACGACCCCGTCGAAGCGCTTTGACTCGTTCACCATTTGCACGGCCGCATCGATGAAGCGCTGATTGGCGCGGGCGGCCAGCATTTCCGTGTCGTCGGTGATGTAGGTGGCCTGCACCCAAGAGGCGCGTCCGGCTTCTTCGCTCAGGTCGAACAAACGGGCCTCGGCGGAGTCAATAAACGCCTTCGCCTCGGCGGGGGAGAGCCTGCGGGAACAGCCGACGGCGGTCGCCAGCAGCGCTCCCACAATCAGAAAGGTACGGAAAGGAGAGTTCATGTCGTGGGCTCCTGTCGTTTCAATATACCCCGGGCGCGGCGCGGGCTCCCGAGCTAGAATGGGCGGGTTATGATCCGACGAGATTTCCTGCGCAGCGCTCTCTCGCTTCCCGCGGCCGGCTTGTTCGCCCCCCTGGAACGCATGACGGCCGCCGATCGCGGCAAGGTAAAGATCACGGACCTCAAGATGAGGCCCTACAATACGCACACGATGATCCGCGTGGACACCGACGCCGGTATCACCGGTTTCGGCGAATCCGGAGTCACCTTCCCGATGATGCAGGCATGGATGGAGCGCTACAAGCCGTTGCTCATTGGAAAAGATGCGCTGGCCATTCAGGTCCATTGGCTGAACATGTCCACGTTGATGCACACTTATATGGCGTCGATTCCGGCGTTGAGCGGCATCGACATGGCGTTGTGGGACCTAGCCGGAAAACTGATTAACCTGCCAGTATATAGACTGCTCGGCGGGCCCTTCCGCGACCAGGTATCGGTCTTCGTCAACAGCGAACCGCGGAACATGCTGGACAAAAAGGCGGTGAAGGACTGGGCCGACCAGTTCCGCGCTAATCCGCAGGGTTTCCGCGCGGCCAAGATCAACACCCACGGCATCGTCGGCGTCCCCATGGGCCGGTACACTACCTCGGTTTCAGCCCAGAACATGCGCAACGTGCGCGCTTCGTTTGAAAACGTCCGTGCCGAACTCGGCTTCGAATACGACATCATGGTTCACTGCCACAACGAGTACGACCTGGCGACCGCCAAGGCCATGGCGCGCGCGGTGGAGGGGATTGAGCCAAAGTGGTTCGAGGACCCGCTGCCGCCACCCTTTTCCGACGCCTGGATGGCGCTGAAGCGCGAGTGCCGGGTACCGTTGCTGACCGGTGAAAAAGTCGAGATGCCCCACGGATTCTACCCGTTCCTTCGGGAACAGGCGGTGGACTATATCTATCCCGACATCGCATTCTGCGGCGGACTTACCTCGATCATGAAGATCGCGGCCATCGCCGCGGTTCACCGGATCCCCATCGCCACCCACAACGTCGGAGGCATCTGGCTCACGATGGCCTCGATTCACTTCGGCCTGGCGATCCACGATTTTCTCACCAGCGAAGCCGCCATGACGGGCGCGGGCGGCGGCGTGTTGTCGCACGCTGTAGTCCCGCCGATCGTCAAAGGAGGACTGGCGACGCCGCCCGAAGCGCCGGGACTCGGGGTCGAGTTAAACGAAGAGGTCTACCGGAAGATCCAAACCAACCGGGGCGCCGCCAACCAACCGCTGGACTGGGTGTAGGCGGCACGCGCCGCGGGATGACCGGCAGCGATCTCGCACCATCCTGGTATCCTTTTGGTTCATGGCGGAACTGAGACTTCAGGAGCCCTACGCGCTGGGCCGGAAGATGGTTCGGGGACGATTCGTCGTTCCGTCGGGGATTCGTTGCACGCACGCGTCGACAATCCGGAAGTGCTTCGACGAAGTACCGTCCGTAGGCGTTATCACCACCAAGAGCATCAGCGCCGCGCCCCGCCGGGGATACCGCGAGCCGATTTACGCGCGTTACGCCCCGGGCTGCTACATCAACGCCGTCGGCCTGGCCAACCCGGGTGCCAAAGCGTTCCTCTGCGAACTGGCTGGTATCCGCGTTCCGGCCGACAAGTTTCTCCTGGTCTCGATCATGGGATCGGACCTAGAGACGTTTCTTAGCGCAGCGCGCGTGCTGGCGCCTGCCGCCGACGGGTTTGAGCTGAACATGTCTTGTCCTCACGCCGAAGGCTACGGAGCCGAGGTGGGACAGGATTTGGACCTGCTGTGCAGGATCACCGAAGGAGTCGTTCGCGAGACCGGACTGCCCGTCTTTGTGAAACTGTCGCCTGTGCTGGCCACGCTCAGCCAAACCGCACAGGCGGCGGTCGCCTCCGGCGCGTTGGGCCTCACTGTCATCAATACGGTCGGCCCCGCGATGGCCGATCACGAAGACAGCCCCATTCTGGCCAATCGCTGGGGCGGTTTGTCTGGCGACGGCGTACGCCCCATGGGCTTGCGCGTGGTCGAGCAGGTGCGCAAAGCGGTGGGCGGCGAGCCCGTCATTATCGGCATGGGTGGGATCGCCGCGCCGGACCACGTTCGGCAGTTCGCACGCGCCGGCGCCAATCTGTTTGGCGTGGGCAGTGCCCTCACCGGGCTGAACAGCGTGCAAATGGCCGAGTTCATGGCGGGGCTGGAACGCGACTCCGGCGGCTGCGCCTGTCGGGGCGGATATGAACGGTCCTGCGAAACAACCGCGCCGATGGACTACTTCCGGACGCGAATTGCCTCCCGGACCGAGTACGACGAGTCGCTCTTCAAGTTGACCCTGGAAGCGTTGCCGGCTCCCTACACGGACGGCGAGTTGGCCGGGAAGTTCTTCTTCCTCTGGGTTCCCGGCAGGGGCGAGAAGCCGTTCGCCGTGTTCTCGGCCACCGAGCGAAGCGTGGTGATCCGTGTGGCAGGCGAGTTCACACGTTACCTTGCCGGGCTGCGGGCGGGTGACACGGTCTATCTGCGCGGTCCGTATGGCGCCGGGATTCCGGGCCTTCAGGCGGACAGCGTCATCCTGGTGGGCGGCGGCACCGGCATCGCTTCGCTGCTCGAAATCGGCGCACGACTGCGTAGATCGAAGTTGACGTTCCTGTTGGGCGCGCGTACCAAGGCGCATCTGTGGGACCTCGAGAAGTTCGAGCGGCTGGGCGAGGTTCGCGTGGCCACCGACGACGGAACCGCCGGACATCACGGTTACGTGCCGGAACTGCTGGAACAGGCCGTAGCGGACGTGCCAGGCACGCCGGCGTTCATCAACTGCGGTCCCGAATCGATGATTCGCGCGTGTTTCGAGATCCAAAAACGATACGCGCCGCCGGCCCGCATTTACGGATCCATCGAGTACATGACAAGCTGCGGCGTTGGGATCTGCGGAAAATGCGCGGGCCCGTCCGGTGCGCTGACCTGCATCGACGGGCCCTTTCTGCCGATGGGCGAATTCGAGTCCCCGGCCGCCAACCCGGCTACTCGGCTTCCGGAACGACGCTGACTTGAATTTCCGCAGTCACGTCGCGGTGCAGCTTAATTTGAACCGGAAATTGCCCGAGTTGCTTGATCGGCTCAGCTAGGTGGATCTTGCGGCGGTCGATGGTGAAGTTCTGCCGTTCGAGCGCTTCGGCGATGTCCTTCACGGTTACCGAGCCGAACAACTGCTCCTGTTCGCCGGCCTTCTGCGCAATGGTCACAGTCACGCCGGTAAGCAGCTTGGCCAGTTCCTCGGCCTCTCCCTTCAGCGTCGCTTCACGGCGCAAGTGGGCCTGGCGCTCCTGCTCGACGATCTTTTTGTTCGCCGCCGTGGCGGGCACGGCCAGCCGGCGAGGCAGCAGGAAGTTGCGAGCGTAGCCGTCGGCAACTTTGACAACTTCGCCGCGGGCGCCCAGCTTTTCGACGTCGTCTCTCAGAATGACTTCCATGGCTGTCTCCTTACACCGCTGAGGCAAACGGCAGCAGGGCGATGTTCCGGGCTTGCTTGATGGCCTCGGCCAAACGCCGCTGGTGGGGCGTGCAAACGCCCGTGATCCGGCGCGGCGTGATCTTGCCCCGCTCGGAAACGAATGCGTTCAACAGCTTGATGTCTTTGTAGTCGATGTCGTCGATCTTCTCGACACAAAAGCGGCAGACCTTCTTCCGGCGGAAGTACTGCTTGCGGCCGCCGGCCATCGCCTTGTCGCCACCGGTCGGTCTCTGCGACGCGCTGAGGGGTCTTCTGGTTCTTTGTTCCGCCATGGGTTACTCCTTCTCCGTTGCGACTTCGGGGGTTCCGGGGATTCCGGCCGGCGATTCGGGCGAAGGCGCCTGCGGGGCGGGTCCTTCTGGAGCCGGCTTGCGGGCGGCTCGCTTTTCGCGCCGTTTTTTACGCTTTTCAATCCGCTTCAGCTTCTCGTCGATGCGGACCGTGAGGAACTTCAACACCAAGTCCGACACCCGCAACCGGCGCTCGATCTCCTTGACCGTCTCGGGCGACGAACTGAATTGCACGAGGATGTAGTAGCCTTCGCTGCGTTTGTCCACGCGGTAGGCCAGCTTGCGGACTCCCCACTTGTCGATCTTGTCGATGGAGCCGCCTCGCGACACGACGACGTTGGTGACCTGCTCGACGATCTGGTCGATCTCTTCCTCGGTCGCGTCGGGTTTGACGATGAACAACTCTTCGTAGATTCTCATTCTTCCTCGGTCTGGTTACCCCGGGCGCGACGATTGAACATCGTCATGGACTTTTCGACGCCCGCGGAAATGATGGACGCCACGGCCTGAGCCGCGTGGTCCAACAACTCGTCCAACTCCTGCTTCTGCGCCCGCTTAAACGGCGCGAGCACAAACTCCGCACCATCTTCCACGCGGTAGCCGGCAATACCCAGCCGGACCCGCGGAAAAGCCGTGTCTCCCAGGGCCGACGCCACGGATTCCACGCCGTGGTGTCCGCCAGCCGATCCCTTCGCCCGAATCCGGACTGCCGTCCAAGGCAGGTCCAGATCGTCGTAAACCAGGATCAGGTTCTCTACTCCCAGCGACCGCCTGGCCAGCAACTCCTTCACCGAACGGCCGCTCAAATTCATGTACGTTTGCGGCTTGGCCAGCAGCACCGGGACGCCTTCCATCTCCCCGGCGCCGACCTGCGCCGAACACTCCCGGCACCCGACGTGAATCGAGTACCGTTCCGCCAGCCGGTCGATCACCAGAAAGCCCAGGTTATGCGGCGTATTCTCGTACCGCTTCCCCGGGTTCCCCAGGCCGACGACCAGGCGCTGGGGACGAACATCGCTCGCGGTGGAAAACCACGACCTGACGCCAGACAGGCTGACCACGGTCTACCGGCCTCGGCCCGGCTACTTTTTCTTCCCCTTGTCCTTCTCTTCGGCCTCGGCGCCTTCCTCTTCCTTCTTTCCCTTTTTGATGACCTCGGGCTCGGCGGGCGCGGCCGCTTCGCCTTCGGCGGCGGCGGGCGCGGCCTCGGCTTCGGCTCGCAGCGCCACCACGTGAGCGATTACCGCGTCGGCGTGGGAAACCAGCTTCATCGAACCCGACAGCGCGATGTCGGATGCACGCCGGGCCTGCCCGAGCATCAGTTCGGTGACGTCAATGGTGAAGTGCTCCGGTATGTCGGCCGGGAGGCACTCGATTTCGATCTCGCGATTTACGATCTCCAACAACCCGCCCTGCACTTTAACTCCGGCGGGTTCCCCGGCGGTTTGAACCGGCACGGAGACCCTCAGCCGCTTGGTCAAGTCGATCCGCTTCATGTCGACGTGCAGCAGGTTGCCCTTGACCGGGTCGAACTGCCAGTCCACGAGCATGACCGGGGTTTGTTCGCCGCCTTGGACCGCGACATCGAAAATGGTGTTGTGCCCCGAACTACTATGCAGGATCTTGACGATTTGCTTTGGATCGACCGAAACCGCCACCGATGGTTGGCCCGATCCATAGAGCACCGCGGGGACCTGCCCCTTGACGCGAAGCCGCCGGGCTTCGTTCTTTCCTCTGGATTCCCGCGTTTCCGCTGGAATCGTGGTTGCCGTCTTCATTCCCTACTCCTTGTGACGGGACGCAGGTCCGATGGACGTGGGCTGCGTTGCCCGACGATTTCTTAAACAAAAAGCGTACTGACCGATGTCTCTTCGTGAATCGACCGGATGGCGCTGGCCAGCAGCGGCGCCACCGAGAGACTACAGATCTTCTTGGCCCGAAGCGCATTCCGCGACAGCGGGATCGAATTCGAGAACACCACCTCGCGGATCTTCGAATCCGCGATTCGCTCCACGGCCGGCCCGGAGAGCACGGCGTGCGTCGCGCAGGCCCGGACGCTGGCCGCGCCATGGTCCAGCAGCGCCGCGGCGCCTTTTACCAGTGTACCAGCCGTATCGATCAGGTCATCGACAATCAGGCAATCCCGGCCCTTCACCCGGCCAATGATGTGCATGACGTCGGCCTCGTTCATCCGCTCCCGGCGTTTGTCGATGATCGCCAGCGGCGCCTTCAGGCGCTTGGCGAAGGCACGCGCGCGCTCCACACCCCCGGCGTCCGGAGAGACAACCGTGAGGCGCCCCAGGCCGAGTTTCCGAAAATACTCGATCATCACCGGAGCGGCGAAAAGGTGGTCGACGGGAATGTCGAAAAAGCCTTGGATCTGCGCCGCATGCAGATCCAGCGCCAGCACCCGGTCGGCTCCGGCGCTCTCCAGCAACCCGGCAATCAGCTTCGAGGAGATCGGAACCCGGGGCCGGTCCTTGCGGTCCTGCCGGGCGTAGCCGTAGTACGGCAGCACGGCCGTGATCCGGTCGGCCGAGGCGCGCTTCAGCGCGTCGATCATTAACAGCAACTCGAAGAGGTTCCGTTCGACCGGCGTGCAGGTGGGCTGCACCACAAAGACGTCCGCCCCGCGAACGTTCTCCAGAATCTGCACGCACAACTCCCCGTCGGAGAACTGCTTGAGGCTGACCGAACCGAGCTTGCAGCCAAGGCTGGCACAGATCTCCTCCGCTAACGGCCGGTTGGCGTTCCCGGAAAACACCTTGAAGCGGTCAGACTCTATCGGGCGTCGCGGCTCTTCGGGGGCCATATCTCCTCATGAACGTTCGAGCCAAGACGGCGCCGCCACTGGGCCTGGTAGCTCTTCCGGCTCACGAAAGTGAACGGATGCACCTGCTTGTCGGCGAATCGCGGGAGCGCCTTGCGCAACTCCCCGCGTGCCCCAAACAGCCCGAACAGCGCCGAACCGCTCCCGGTCATCATCGCGGTTGCGGCCCCGGCTCTCCTCAATTCCGCCTTGATGGCTTTCAGCCCGGGGTGCCGCCGGAAGACAACTTCCTCGAAATCGTTGCTTCCCGCCGCGGACGAAACCCTTCCGCACACTCCCACCCCAGCGCGCCAAATGCAAGACTGGAAACTATTTATCATATTTACCGGCGCGTCGTTTGTCAATCGGCGTCCCAGTCCGGCATATGCCGCCGCCGTCGAGACATGCGTGCCGGGAAACACGAGCAATCCTGGTGCACTCGGCAGGTCCGGCAGCGGGTACACCTCGGTGCCGCGCCCCACGCCGAGCATCGTCCCTCCCAGCAGGAACAGCGGCACGTCGCTCCCCAGTTCACCCGCCAGGGTGATCAGGGTCTCCAGTCCCACCGTTCGCCCAGCAAGCACCGGCAAGGCCAGGAGGACGGCAGCAGCGTCGCTGGAGCCACCACCCAGTCCCGACCCCATCGGAATCCGCTTGGTCAGGCGTATGCCGATCCGTCCGCTGGTCCGCATCGCCTCCAGGACCAGCCGCGCGGCTCGTTCCACGAGGTTTCCAGAGATCTCGGGATCGCTCACCAGGTCGATCGTCGTGCGCCGTGCCGGGGAGAACTCGATCTCCAACTCATCGGCAAGCGAGATCGTCTGGTAAACCGTGCGTAGTTCGTGGTACCCGTCGGGACGCTTGCGGAGGACGCGCAGGTCAAGGTTGATCTTGGCCAGCGCCTTCACACAAGCCCGGCCGCCGGTGGAACTCATTTGTCGTATTGGAGCAGGGAGAAGACATCGTAGCCGGCCAGCTTCTGGCGGCCATTGAGGAAATCCAGTTCCACCACGAAACCGAATCCGGCCACTCTACCGCCGAGTTTCTCCACCAGGCGGGCTACGGCCGCCGCGGTGCCTCCGGTCGCCAGAAGGTCGTCCACCACGAGCACCCTTTGTCCCGGCTGGATGGCGTCGGCGTGGATCTCGAGACTGTCGGTCCCGTATTCGAGCTGGTATTCCTCGCGCACGGTGGCCGCCGGGAGCTTTTTGGGCTTGCGGACCGGAATGAAACCTGCGCCAAGCGCGTAGGCCAACGCCGGAGCGAAGATGAACCCACGGGCTTCGATGCCGAGAACAAGGTCCACGTCCGAACTTCCGTAGCGGCTCTTGAGGGCGTCGATGACCGACTTCAACCCCGCCGGCGCCTTCAGCAGCGTCGTGATGTCGTAGAAAAGGATGCCCGGTTTGGGGAAGTCCGGCACCTCGCGAATGAGCTTTTTCAGGTCTTGCATGTCTATCCGATCCGGAAGCCGGCGTACCGGACCACAGGCGCTTCCCGCTCGTCGACTCCGCGCACGTCACTCCAGCGCGGCCCCTTCCACAGATAACCGCTCAGTTCGGCCAAGCTGTCCGGCGAACCGGCGGCGTATACCTCCACTGAGCCGTCGTCCAGATTCTTGGCGTAGCCCGTGAGTCCCAACTGGGTTGCCGTGTGTTCGACGAAATAACGATACCCGACGCCCTGCACCCGCCCGTGGACAAGATACCTGCGGGCCTCCTGCTTCTTCATCGATCCTTCATCCTAGCAGGTCGCCAAATGGGGGGAAAGGCGGGACGCCCAGCGCGGGTCGCGATTACCGTTTGGGGGCCGCCGGCGGAGGCTTCAACGTCCTCAGGTAGGCGACGATCGCTTCGGCGTCCTCGCGATTGAAACGGAACTGCGGCATCGGCGGACGAAGCGGTTGGCCGTCCTTGAGGCCGGTCTGAAGGATCGCGATCACCTGCGCGTCGGTGTAACCCGCCAGTCCAGCCAGCGGAGGCGCCTCATCCACCCAGTTCGGTATCGGCATCTTCGCCGCGAAGAAGATGGTCGATCCCATCATGTTCCGGCTGAGGTCTGGTTCGCCCTTGGGGGTCATGGGCGTGTGACAATCGACGCACATCGACGCTTTTTCCACGATGTACTTGCCGCGCGCCGCTTTCGCGTTAGGCGGGGCTCCCGCCGCCAGCGCCGCGCCCAACGTCAATCCGATCCACAATGCCCCGCCAGCACGTCGTCCAACTGAAGTCATTTCTGTAAACGCTCCTCTCTGAGTGTGCTGCTTGTCCCCAACCTAACATGAGCCCCACGGTGCCTTTGGTAAAATAAAAGCTCATGATTTCAGCGACACAGATGCGTCCCGGGATGGTGATCAAGCACAACAACGAGTTGTTCGCCATATTCAGCGTCGTTCACCGAACCCCCGGAAACCTCCGCGGCTTCGTGCAGGCCAAGATGCGAAACCTCCGCAACGGCAACATGTCGGAGCACCGTTTCAGCTCGGAAGACCGCGTGGAGCGTGCGATGCTCGAAGAGCACGACATGGAGTACCTCTACGACGACGGCGAGTTTTACTACTTCATGAACACCGAGACCTTCGAGCAACTTCACCTCACCAAGGACATCCTCGGAGACGGAGTGCAGTACTTGGTCCCGCAGCTAAAGGTGACCGTGGAATTTTACGAGGGCAAAGCCATCTCGGTCGAATTGCCTGCCACCGTGGACTTGACCGTCGTCGAAACCGAGCCCGGACTTAAGGGCGCATCGGTTTCCAACGTCACCAAACCAGCGAAGCTGGAGACCGGCCTGGTGGTGCAGGTTCCTCCCTTCATCAATGAAGGCGAAAAGATCCGCGTCGGAACCGCAGAAGGGACGTATCAGGAAAGGGCCTGAAGGGCCGCCGCCAGGACTTGGTCTTTATCGGGCAGCGCTGTTCTCCGGTTGAGCAGAAGTCCGCGTTGATCGATTCGAGCCGTCGCGCCCGGAAAACCGGGTTTCGGCGCATCCAGGCGATCCGTTCCGGCTTTCCGGGGAGGATCCCCGCTTGCACCCCCCGAGAAGGTTGTCTCCAGTGAAGGAGACTGAGCCGGGCCCCTCGCGTGGACTTTCGGCGGCCGGTCGCTCGCCGGCCCCGTACTTGCGAAGATCCACCGTGCCCCTGCTAACCAACTCCTCGTACATGGGGACGCCGGCTTCACGCCCGTGCGCCACCGGTTCGTACCGATCCGGCCGCGAGACAAGGCGGTCCGCCGAGGGGAGGCCTTCAAGCTTCATCATCCTCCCTTGCCGGATGCGGCGAGGCCCATCCGCGAAGCGTGCCGCTGGAGATCCCGGATGCCAATCCCGGCGAGCGCCGAGGCGATGGCGCCGGCGATCCAGAGCGGCACACTCAGTACGAGAAACAGCACGGTGGCGAATCCGGCCGCCGTCGTTTTTTCCACGCCGAATAAACCGAGTGCGACCACGGTGAAGAACTGGACGCCTCCCAGGTTGCTCGGCGCTTGCGGCAAGACGGTTCCGACGCGCAGGATGACCAACACCACCGCCAGTCCCGGAAGCGGAATACCCAAATCCCAGCTCCACGCCAGCGCGGCGAGCGGCACCAACTGCACCGTAAAATAGGCCACGCTTAGCAGCGTGGCGCCCAGAAACGAGGGAGAACGCCCAATCTGGTGCAACCCCTCCACCAAGTGCCGTAAGCCCACCGCCCACCGGCTCCTACGCACAACGGCGTGCGCACGGCTTCTTTGAAACACGACGGCGGCAAGCCCCGCCGAACAGACGGCCACAATTAAGGCCAGGATCAGGCCGCCGTGGGCGAGGAAGCCGGGCAGAGGCGTTGAACCGCTCACCGCGTAAAAGGCCGCGACCAGGACGACCCCATCCAGAAGCCGCTCAATTAGCACCGAGGCCAGACAGGAGGAGAAGTGAATCTCGGACCAGAGCGACTGGAGGTAGGTGCGGATCAACTCCCCGCTTCGCAGGGGGAGGATGGAATTCGCGAAGAGCCCGACGAAGATCGCTTGCACCGAGCGCCAGAACCCGGCCCGGGCCACGGGGGCCAGCAGCACCTTCCAGCGCCAAGCCTGGACGAAGTAGGTGGCCGCGTCGGCCAACATGGCGAACGCCACCCAGCGCCAATCGGCAGCCGCCAGCCTTGGAAGCTCCGCGCGCCAGTCGAAGCCCCAGTAAACCCACAGCAGCGCCGCCGCGGAAATGACGTAGCCGAGCGCGGGAATTAGCCACCTGGACCCGGTACCGGGCGCTTCGTCCCCAGAGAGCGAAACCATGCGTGCCGCTTTCCATGATGGCACGCCGTGCCGCCCGCGTCACGCCTGCCCGCCTGGCCGGTCTCCGCAAACCCTATAATTGGGTTTCTGTCCGGCTCTGGCGATGAAACAGCCTCATGAACCCCGGATCGTCGTCCTGGTGGGACTCCCCGGCTCCGGGAAGTCGACCTACCTCGCACGGCTTGGCGTCTCAGGGCTTTCCTCGGACGCCGTGCGCCGTTTGCTCGTCGACGACGAAACCGACCAGACCATTCACCACCAGGTGTTTGCGACGCTGCGCTACCTGGTCCGCCGCCGGCTGTCGCTGGCCAGGCCGGTCACCTACCTGGATGCCACTCACCTGACAGTTCGCGAACGCCGCCCCTATATCCGCATGGGACAGCTACTGGCGTGCCGGGTAGAGGCGCTGTACTTCGACGTCCCCCTGGAGGTTTGCCTGGAGAGAAACCGGGGCCGCGCGCGTGTGGTGCCCGAGGAGATCCTCCGGCGCATGGCGGCAAGACTCGTCTCGCCCTCGGTCGAAGAAGGGTTCGCCTCGGTCGCCGTCATTCGCGATTAACGCGCCCGCGCGGCGGCGACGTTGAGTTCACGCTTGCGCCAGCACTTCTTCGTAGTAACGCTCGTATTCCGGGATGATTCGCGTGCTGCAAAAGCCGCACACGGCCGTGGATCGCGCCGCCTCCGACATGCGTTGCCTCAGAGCGCCGTCGGTGAGGAGCGCCGCCACGCGGGCGCTTTGTGCGGCGATGTCCCCCACCTCTTCCAGGAACCCGTTGCGTTCGTGGGTGATGAGTTCGCCCACACCTCCCACGCGCGTCGCAACCGTGGGAACGCCGCAGGCCATGGCTTCCAGCGCCACCAGCCCGAACGATTCCATCTGGCTCGGCAGCAGCAACACATCGGCCAGCGGCAAAACCCGCTCGATGTGGTTCTGCTTGCCGAGAAACGTCACGTGCCTTTCCAGCCCCAACCGGTGTGCCAACACCTCGGCGGGACTGCGCTCGGGACCGTCCCCCACCATCAACAAGTGAGCCGGCACGTGCTTCCGCACCTCGGCGAGGATTTCGATGCAATCCTGTGTCCGCTTCACCGGGCGGAAGTTGGAGACGTGCATCAGCACCTTTTCTCCGGGCGGCGAATAAGGGTTGTCCGGCCGGCCCCCGAAGGGCGGGCGGTACATGTCGCAGTTAACGAAGTTGTGGATCACTCGGATATCGTTGCGGACGTCGAATACTTCCACCGTCCGCCGGCGCAGGTCCTCGCTCACGGCCGTGACCCCGTCCGACTTTTCGATGGAGAACTTCGTGATCGGGAAATACGAGCGGTCGGTGCCCACCAAAGTGATGTCGGTGCCGTGCAGCGTCGTGATGAATGGCAGGCGCCGCTTGGGCTCGATCATCTCCCGGGCCAACAGCGCGGAGATGGAATGCGGGATGGCGTATTGGACGTGCAGCAGGTCCAGCGAATACAGGTCGGCCACTTCGGCCAAACAACTGGCCAGCCCCAGCGAGTAGGGCGGAAACTGGAACAGCGGGTAGGTGCTGACCTCCACTTCGTGGTAGTGGATACGTGGCTGCTCGGCGTCGAGCCGGATGGGATTGGCGTAACTGATGAAGTGGACTTCGTGACCCCGGTTGGCCAGTTCAAGCCCCAACTCGGTGGCGACGATTCCGCTACCCCCGTAGGTCGGGTAACAGGTGATTCCGATCCTCACTTCGTCAGCGTAGCACCATCCAACCGCAGCGTCGCGTAGCCGATCTGGCCGTTCAGCCGTTCGGCGGGCGCAGCAACGTCCCCGCCCCCGAACCAGATTCTGATGGTGTCACCTTCCACCACAACAGTGGGATCGCAGACGACTTTGCGGTTCCAGTCCTGAGCGCCCGCCAGCACCGTGGCGCCCGGCAGCCGCTCCCACCGGACGCCGTCGCGTGACCAGGCCACGCCGATCCGGCGGTACTCCATCCGGTCCCGCCCGGTGTACAGCATCCAATACCGGCCGCCGTGGACAAACACGGCCGGCTCTCCCAGCCCGTTCTCGTCGAAACTGCCTGCGGCCCCCAACTCCAGGATCGGGTTCGAAACCAATCTGGCCCAGTGGACGCCGTCATCCGATCGGGCAACCCCAAGCCTTTGTCGGCGGGCCCGGTCCTGTCCCAGATAATACATGTAGTAGCGCCCCTCGATCGAGATCACGTATGGATCGGCCACGCCGCGTTCGTCCCAACTGCCTCGGGGTCCCGGGCGAAGCACGGGTTCCACACCCTTGCTCCAACGCAACGCGTCTGGCGACCGGGCCAACCCGATCGACGGCGGCGCGCCGGCCTGGTACCAATACAGGAACTCGCCGCCGGCGGCCAGCGCCGACCCGTTGGCGGCGATGTAGTCTCCTTCCCACGCCGAAGGGCCGGGAGAAAGAACCCTGCCGAGCTTCGTCCAATTTACGCCGTCCAAAGATGTGGCGGCGCCCGTGTGCCACGTCCGACCGTCAAAGCCGGAATAGAGGTTGTACAACAGGCCGTCTTTGGCGACTACGGAAGGGTTCAACGCGTCGATCGCTTCCCAGGACCCCGCGGGACCCCGGCCCATCACCGGAGCGGGACGGACATCCCAATGCAATGCTCCGGGCGCCGCAGCCGGGGCCATGACCGGGAGCGTAAACCGGGAATAGCGGGAACACCCGCCCAGCGCCGCGATCAACAGCACCCCGGTAAGAGCCGCCCGGCAGTAGGCAGGAGCCGTCACAGGGCGACCTGCACAGTCAACGTGGAGCCGCGCTGCGGCCGCGACTCCAATAGCAGCTTCCCGCCCAATGAGCGCACCCGGCGCTCGATACTCAGCGGGCCTCGCCGCAGCAGTTCCAGTTCCTCCAGCGAGTAGGTACCACTAAAGGGGAAGCCTACGCCGTTATCGGCGATCGAAATCTCCACCTCACGCGCGTCCCCGCGCACGGCAACCGCAATGCGCGTCGCTCGGGAGTGCTTCTGGATGTTGTTGAGCGCCTCCCGCACGATCTGCACCAGCTCGGCGGAACCCTCCGGCGACCCCGCCGCCGGTGAGCCGTGGCTCTCGAAGGCCGTCGACGTCCCGGTGTGTTTCTGGAAGTCACTTACCACCTGGCGCAGAGACGATACCAAGCCGGCTTCACCCACTTCCACGGGCCGGATGCCTCTGAGAAACGCCCTCATTTCGGCGGTCTGCGACCGGGCAAGGTCTTGAAGGCTCCGCAGTTCCTCTAGTGCGAGCGCGGGCTTCTTCTCCAGGATCTTGCGCAGCACTTCCAGCCGCAACTGGATACTGGTAAACGCCTGCAGGGGCCCGTCATGGAAATCCCCGGCAAGCTTGTGCCGTTCGGCGTCGCGCGCGGCGGATGCCAGGTCGCGCGCCTCCCTGGCCTGCTGCAATCTCTCACGGAAGGAACGCTCCGTCCTGGCACGCACGAGCGACGCTGTGGTTGCGAACAACCCGAGCCAGACCACCGTCGCCGAAAGAGTCCCGCCATGCGCCGGGTCCACCGTGACCAGAAAGGCGTTGCTTACCACAGCCACGATGCACGCGTCCCACCAGGGGTGATAAAGCATTGTCACCAGCATCAGGTGGAAATACAACGCCGACGCTAGCAATTCCACCGAGCCGGGGCTGAAGGCGGCGAACACCAGGAAGTAGACCGTCTCAAACACCAGACCCAGCAGTCTCTCCCCCGGCAGCGCCTGCCACCTTCCCAGGAGGCCGGCCAGGGACACCACGGCGAACGCAGCGGCTAACGACACCACCGCCCAATGGGCGTCATCCCGCGGCCAGAGCACGGCCGCCAAACAGGCAACCGCGATCGCCGCTCGCAACGCGGCGAGGATGCGTCGCACGGGAGAATCCTCAACGGTCCTGGCCGGACGTTTCACCGGAGGTGGACCTACCGTCGGTACAAGTAAAGGGTGTGGCTGCGGCCTTCACCGTCATCTTCGATCTGCTGGACCTCGTCGGGGTTCCAGTCGGATATCTCGAAGTCGTGCGCCACCACACGCGCGCCCTTCTTGAGCTGCTTTTCAAGCATCGGCCGGATCTTACCGATCGCCGTGGGCAACAAATAGACCGTCACCAAATCGGCCGCGCTTACGTCCTGCTTCAAGATATCGCCGTGGATGATCCGCGCCGTCTTCTGAAGATCCAGCGTCTTAATCTTGTCCATGCTTTGACGCCAAAGGTCTTTTTCGAATTCGATGCCCGTGGCGTCCGCGTGGTACTTCTGTGCCGCCATGATGACGATCCGGCCATCCCCGCTTCCAAGATCGAACATCTTCTCGCCCGCCTTCAGCCCCCCGAGCCTTAGCATTCTCTCTACGACGGTCTCTGGCGTGGGATAGTAGGGCGCCAGCTTCTCAATGTCCTGCTTCGCTTCCTGCGCACCGAGACCCAGCCCCGCGAGCGCCAGTACCAGCAGCCTTCTCTTCAAGACCCTCTTCCTCCTCCCCAAATCGCGCCACGCCATGGCCCTCTTCGGGCGGTTCACGGCTCCACATCGATCCGGACGCGATTGCTCTCACGTCCGCCCGCCCACAGGGAAAGCCCGGCCGCTCCCCCGTTGACCACCATCGGCAGGCGCACCTCCACCAGGTAAAACCCGACATAGCCGGGGGCCAGCGTCGCCCGCGTGACCTCCAACGGCAACAGGTCCAAGTAGGCGCGAACCTCGGCGTCTACCCTGGGGGGCTCGTCCAGGGGCGCCGCCGCGCCAGTGGACCAGCGCGGGGTGACCTGGCCCAGGCCCGTGGCCAGAATCTGCACTCGCGACCCCCGCGCCGCCGGGTTGGCCCGGTCCAGCACGGTGCCTGTGGCGGCGTCGAGCAGCAGAGCGCTCCCCTCGCGATCCACAAAAATGGCCGGCGACACCTCGGCCATGGCGACGTTCAGCGCCACTCGGCCGCGCACCAGTTCCAACGCCAGTTGCGCCGACGTCCCGGTCATTTCGAACGGCACTTGAATCTGCGCCTCGTCGTCGGAAGCATGGAGCACGGGAAACTCCCGGAGGCCCGCCTGTGCCCGGACCAGCCGGCCGCCTAGAACCGTCAATAGCGAACCCGGCGCCGCCGGCCGGTCGCTGAAGTCCGCCGAATTAACCACCTGGACTGTCAAAAAACGATGCGGAGCCGGTGCCGCGTAGACGCCGTAGCCTTCCATCGCAACGTAGACCTGACTGCCGGCCGAGTCCAATTTGACGTCCACGGGCGAAACGCGGCCCAGGTTCGCGGACAGCGGAATCCAGACCTGGTCCAATCCATGGAGCATCCGGAGATACACCCCCGCGGTGGAGGCCACATAAAGGGCTGACGCCGAAGGATCTACTGCCAGGCCACGGACGGCTCCCGCCGGCAAATCGCTCGTCAGGTCCTCCCAGGAGGCCCCCGCGTCAAGCGATCGCAGCACACGCCGTTCGGCACCGCCGTCGCGCAGGCCGGCCACGGCGGCAACCACCGTCGCGGGCCGCGCCGCCGCCGCGACGATAGCCAAAACCCGGCTTCCGGCATCCCGGACGGCGTACCAGTTTTCGCCGCCGTCGACCGAAGCCCAAACACGGCCGTCATCCGAGCCGGCGTAGGAATACCCCTCGGCCAGCGTCACAGCGGTCGCCGTGGCGCCCAATTTGGCTGAAACGCGCTCCAGGTCGCCCTCGTAATCCACCGGCGTCTCGCCGTATACCGGCCGCCAAGCTTCCTTCTCTCCCGGCGCCCATTCCAGCACACCGCCGCCCGGCGTCGAGATCCTGACTCCTCGCACTCCGGCCGGCGCGCTCAGAATCCGCGCCGCGGGCAGATTCGGGAGAGTCTCGTTCAGTCCAACCCAGGAGAGTCCGCCATCGGCCGACCGCCAAACGCCAGACCCGTTGGCAACCACCAGTACGTCGGGGTCCTGCGGCGAAACCGCCAGGTCCGCCGTTGCTTCGCCGATGATCGACTCGCCGCGGTGCGCGGTCAGATTCACCCAGTTCCGCCCGCCGTCCTCGGAGCGGTAGACGTACCGGCCGAACGCGTAGAGACGTGCGTGAAAGCTATCGGCCGAGCGGACGATCGCGCGCGGCTCCGGCAGCGACGCCGCCGGTTCGCCCGGCTCAGCAGGCGGCGTGCCGGGCTCCCCGCCCCGGGCATATCCACGCCATTCCCCCTCTGCCCCGCTCTCGTAAACCCGGCCGGAAGCGGTCCGCGCATACAGGCGATCTCCTCTGATGGAAAACCACACGCGTTCGACGGGTCCGGTGGCCGGCGACGCCAGCCCGGATTCGTAGGTGGAAGCCCCTATCGGCCGCCAATCCGGGTTCAGGTAGGGCACGCCCGGGCTGGGCGTCTGTGCATTTGCGTTCGCTAGCGCCGCCAGCAACGCGATCGA
>CAZVIK010000031.1:20495-28594 GCA_964627045.1 uncultured Solibacteraceae bacterium
CCCCTCGCAGATACATCCGCCCTGGGTCCGCTTGACACATGGGACGAGTCTATTGTATCCCTATCGGCTGAGTCTTTGCCGTCCGAAAGCACTGAAGGGGCGCGGTTTCGCCATAAACGGGGGGCGGAAGTCTGGTTGCAATGGAGAATTGGTGATAGACTAACCTGTTAAGGTGCCGCCACCTCGCGCGGCGGCCAGGCGTGCGGAACGATGCACATGCGGACCACAAATCTAATCGTGGGTCTACTCGCTGGGCTGTTCGCCGTGGTGTGCCTCGCGCAGATGCCGGCCATGCCGGTGGGTGGCGACGGAGCCAGGGTCGTTTCTCTGTCCGGTCAGGTCTCCGTGCTTCGTGACACGCAGCCATGGGCTCTGGCCGCGGGCGATCAGGTTCGGCTCGGACAGGTGGTGACGTCGGGGCCGGACGGCTACGCCGTTTTTGAGGTCTCCGATGGCAGCACGTTCGAGGTCTATCCGAACTCGCATGTTGTCTTCCGCAAGACGCCCGGCAACCTGAAGGACCTGCTCGATGTGCTCATCGGCCGCGTGAAGGTCCACATCCAGAAGTGGGGCGGCCAGCCGAACTTCAACCGCGTGTTCACGCCCTCGGCCGTGATTTCGGTCCGCGGCACGACCTTTTTCGTGGAGGTCGACGAAGCCGACGAAGCCACACTGGTTCTGGTGGACGAGGGCTTGGTGGAGGTGCAGCACGCGCGGCATCCCGGCACGCCGAAGCTTCTCGGCGCGGGCGAGTGGCTACGGGTTTACCGCAACATTCCGTTGGCCTCGGCCCGCGTGGAACGCAGCACTGCCCTCCGTTCGGCGTTTCGCGCGCTGGCCGAAGCTATGCACACCGCCGTCAGCCGAGGTCCACGCATTCCGGGTTTCGGCGGAGGTGTTCCGGCGACCATCGGCGGCTCGGGTCCTTCCTCCGGTGGGGTGCCGCTTCCCGGTGACACGGGAACCGTGCCCGTGCCTCCAACTCTTCCCGGCGATACCGGCACCGGAACCACGCCCGCTCCTCCTCCGCCGCCCGAAGGTTGAGGCGTGCGAAACTAGCCTTCAGAGAGGACGAATCCATGATTACTGGTGTGTCCGGGCGCTTTGCCGCAGCCTTCTCCGCGATGTGGCTGGTTTCCCACGCGGCGCTCGCTCAGACCGCTGCGGTCCCTCCGGAGTGGGAGGTCCGGAAGACGCTGGAAGTCCTGGTGGAGCGTACGGGCCGGCTCGAGCCCTTGCTGGAGGCGATCAAGCCCGGGGACTGGATAGCCAAGGGTGCTCCGCAGGCCTACTCCGGCCAATGGGAGTCGGTGCGGCAGGAGACCAGCCACGCCGTCGGTTCCGCACGGGAACTGGCCAAGGATCCCGAGCGGCTGTCGCTGGCCCTGGAGACCTACTTCCGGCTTCAGTCTCTGGATGCCCTGGTGACCTCGCTCAGCGAGGGGGTCGCCCGGTACCAGAACCCGGCGCTAGCCGACCTGGTGCGGGCCGCGATGTCGGACGGATCCTCCAGCCGCGAGGCGCTGCGCCAGTATATCGTGCAACTCGCCGCCGCGAAGGAAGAGCAGCTTAAGATCGCCGACCAGGAGGCCCAGCGATGCCGGACCCAAATGCTCCAACAGACGCCGCCGCGCAGCCGGGGAGGCCGCCCGTGACGCCCGCCACAACGTTTGCCTGCCACATTTGCGGCGAGCCGTCATCGCAGATCTGCCGTTATTGCGCCAAGGACGCCTGTGAGAACCACCTGTGCCCGAAGTGCTTCCGTTGCAGCGACTGTTGCACCTGCGAGGTGCCGCTTGACTCCGAAGCCACAGACTCCGACCGCTAGCCGCCGCACTGTTGTATGATGGACCCGTTTCGGCGGCGCGGGGATTCCGCATAGCGCTGCACACGGAAAGGGAGAGAACATGCGCAGGTTGTCTAGTTCGGCATTCGCCGTCTTACTCGTTTTGGTTGTTTGTGCTTTTGCACTGACGCTGGCGGCGCAGGCCCAGGCGCCGGCGGCACCGGCGGGAGCGCAGGCGGGTCAAGCCCCGCCTCAGGGAGCGCCGCCCGGAGCCCAGCCGGGACGCGGTGGCGCACAGGGCCGAGCGATGCCCGCCCCGGTCCCCGGAGGACGCGGCGGCCCGGCCCCGGCCCCCAAGTATCACATCCTGGTGGTCGGCGACACCAAGGGCTATCATCACGGCTCCACCTCCGACGGTTTGGCTATGTTCTGGAATCTCGGCAAAGAGACCGGGGCCTGGGACACCGAGATCAAGACCGACTTCAGTTGGATCACCAAGAAAAACCCCGGCAGCGAGGCTCACAGCCTTCCGTTCTTTCACGCGGTGGTTTTCGTCAACACCACCGGCGACTGGGGTCTGAGCGACGAGCAGAAGGCCGATCTGCTCAGTTACGTTCATGAAGACGGACGCGGAATCGTCCTGGCGCACGCCGCGATCGACGCCAACTACAAGTGGCCGGAGTTTGCCGAGATGGCCGGCGGCTGGTTCAACGCGCACCCCTGGGGCACCTTCGACGCGCCGGTCATCGTCGAGGATCCTACCTTCCCCGCCATGCAGCACCTGCCGAGGCGTTTGCAGTTCTTCGACGAGATGTATTCGGCCAAGGCCTGGTCCCGCGACAAGGTCAACGTACTGATGCGGATGGACGAATCCAAACTGAATTACGTCAATCCGCAGTACGGTCTTAAGTCCGTCCGCGAGGACAAGGACGAGGCGATCGCCTGGGCCAAAATGTATGGCAAGGGCCGGGTTTTCTATACCAGCCTCGGGCACACTAAGGAAGCCTGGGACGACCCGATGGTCCGGAAGATCTACCTGGAAGGCGTGAAGTGGGTGATGGGAAGGACCGAAGGCAGCGTTACTCCGCACCCGAAGGTGAATCCGTAAACCCCAGCGTCAGGCAGGCGCCGTTCGGCCGCCGGCGCGAAGGATGCACCCGCCCGGATGGGGCGCGGCAATCCGCGCCCATCTTGGCTCAGTCCCCGCGTGGGTCTGGCCGCCCCGGCGTTCGACGCGCAAGCGAGCCCTCGCGCCGGAACGCGTCGCGCGCCCACGAGAAACACCTTCGCGGATCGCGCGGGTGCTCGACGCGCCGTCGACACCTCCTGATCCCCGCGTTTCGCCGTGCGCATTCCAGGACCAGGGAAACGGTGTGGCTATGCCTGCTTTTCGGCCATCGGGCCGATCACCGGGAGCACCACCTTGCTCCCGCTGTAAGTCTTTGCAATCAGCACCACCCACAGCACGAGCGAGCCCAGCCAAAGCGCCAAAGAGACCAGGCCGATCAGCGCGCTCCCCAACAACGGCACCGCCGCCCCCAGTACCGACCCGAAGATCGCCAGAACAATGTAGACCGCGACCACGGCAACGTTGAAGAAGATGGACTGAAAGGCGTGAAACCGAACTTCGCGGTTCCGGCTGTATGGCTCAAGCACCAGGAAGATGATCCCGGTCAGCAGCCCCAGTACATAGCACAGGGCTCCCGCCACGTTCGGAGCCATCCCGGAAGCAGCTTGAGGAGGCGCCCCTGACGGCGCCGGACCGCTGCTGGGCGGTGCCGCGCCACCGGACACACTCGCCCCGCAACTCGGGCAAAACTTGCCTTGAACTGGGGAACCGCAACTCGCGCAAAAGGGCATGAATCCTCCGATCACGGTCTACTCTACAGGAAGCCCGCTGGGTTGACAAGGGCGGCACATTCCCTCAGCCTTCGCTTGGGAACTCAACAGACCTTTCAGCGCCGCCAGTCCCGCAGGGCGGTGAGGCAACACGGCACGCCATCAGTTGTGCTTGCCGAACAGATTCCCTTGCCAGTCGATCATCGCCTGGCCTTCGTAGACAACCCTCGCTGTCTCGGGGCCGTCCACCTGGACCAGCGCGGCCGGCGTCTGGACCAGGCAGCCGCCGCTGGCGAGAGCCGCGACCACGGATAATCCCGGCTTCTCCGAGTCCCAACGCCATACTTCCCGCCCCTCGCGGACGTTGAACGCAACCAGCAACCCGCCACGTGTGGCAAATCCCAGGCCGTCTTCCCCGAGAGCCATTTCGTCCCTCAGCGGACCGGCACTACGCGGCAGGGGGAGACGGTAGACGAGTGTTCCGTCGCTATCCAAACGGTAGATGATCTCGTCGGCCGCATCATCCCGCGCCTGTCTCTCAAGGCCCCGCGTCCTGCGCACGGAAAGGAGCACGCCCCCCAAGCCATCCGGGATGATGCCGCCGGAAGGAAAGGCCACCGCCACGGGTTCCGACAGCAGGTGTTCGGCCTTCGATGCCTCGACAACAGTGCTGCGAACGCCCCCGTCGGCCCGCATCTGCCAGAGCACAATCCGGTCCTCGCGCACCACATGCACGTCGGCGGCACGAACCACCGATCCGAGGGTGCGCTTTGAGGTTCGCAGAGTCCGCTCCCTTTCGGTGAACGCCACATAGGCGAATCCGTCGACGTCTACGAAGATGCGGCTGACTAACACGCGTGTGGATAGGGCGCCGTGACCGGGAACGCAGCGATACTCCTGGCCGTTCTTTTGGAGGCCCAAGAGCTGGTCCTGAGACTGCGGGATAAGATGCTGAAATCGCTGTTCCCCTGTCTCTCCGTCCAGACACGTGAACCTGGCATCCAGCCCATCGGGGGACTGGCTTAACACGTAGGCGAGGTGCTCGGGAGTGATGGCGAATCCGATGCGGACGCCGGGGAAGTCCTGGCGCCAGCGCAGTCTGCCGTCCTTGCCGACCGAGTATAGCGTGTGCCGGTCGCCGCCGTTGACGCTGACGACCGCGCCTCCGCGCCAGTCACCGCAAACCAGTTCCACGTCCGTGGCCCGCTCCGGCAGCATCCAGGCCCAGAGTTGAATTCCGTCGTCGGAAACCGCGCGAAGGTAGGTCCTCAGGTCCTGGGTCTGCTCTAGCGAGAAGGAGTGCGGCCCGTCAACCACTGGGACCGCCGGGAGGTCGCGGATCTCGCGGCCGATCGGGCGCATTTCCCAGCTCGTCGTATGCGGCGGAATCGGCTGGTCATCGGGCAGAATCGTGATCTCGCGAAACCGTGTTTCCGTACGAAGAGCCGCGCTCACCGTCACTTTTCCCGCCGCGATCGCGTGCAGGATGACGCGGCCATCTTCCTCGCGAATTGCGCCGAGCCCGGTTTCATCCACCGACCACACCGCTCCTTTGAGTTCCTGCGCCGAGTCGTCGAGCAATTGCAGCGGACGGTCCTCACCGATCTGGATGTTGATGCTTTCTGGCGATATGCGCCAGCCCCAGTCTCCCGGCTCGGCGCAAGCCGCCGGTAGCAGCACTGAGACAAAGATAGCGAGCAGAACTCCCGGCCGCGAACGAGGCATCTTGGGTACCTGCCTCAGTCTGGCGAAGAAGAGCCAGCCGGACAATGGTACAGATGTACCATTCAGGCGCTGTCGGCCGGGCCCGGCGCCGCGCGCACCCGGCGGAGACCGCCACCTCGTCGGATTCGCCCGAGAGAAGTCTTTGGCCCAAACGCACTATTCTTCTTTAGCCCCAGGGGTGTCATCTGGTGATACGTCATGGACTCCTCGTGGCGGCCGCGTGCGTCGCCCTCTGCGGCCAGACCCCGGATCCAGCCTTCGATCCGCTTGATAGAGCCTACAAGTCGCTTGCAGGCAAGGCCTTCGAACAGGCCATCCCGGCGTTTCTGGAGGCCGTCGCCACGGCGCCCGACCGCCCTTCGATTCGAAAAGACCTGGCCTACGCCTACCTTAAGACCGGCGATACCCAGGCCGCGCGCGATCAATTCGCCGAGGTGGTGCGCCTGGACCCCGGCGATTCCCATGCGGCGCTGGAATACGCCTTTCTCTGCCATGAAACCGGGAGGACCGGCGAGGCCCGCCGCATGTTCGACCAGGTCCGCCGCGGCGCCGACCAAGCCGCTCGAGCCACCGCAGAAGCGGCGTTTCAGAATATCGACCGTCCCTTGGCTGAAGGAATCGAGCGCTGGAGTGCGGCCGCCGCCGCAAACCCCGGCGACTTCAGCGCCCACCGGGAAGTCGCCGAGTTGGCCGACAAAAGAGGCGATCCGGCGCTGGCCTCCGAACACTACCTTCGCGCCTGGCGCATCCGGCCCCAGAGCCGCAATCTGTTGGTGGACCTGGGCCGTGCCTATCTGGCCCTGGGGCAAACCGAGCAGGCGATGGCTGCGTTGCTGGCGGCGTCTCGAGGCGGTGAACCTCGCGCGGCCGAGGCTGCCAAGGCGTTGCTGCCGGCGCGTTATCCCTACGTTTACGAGTTTCGCCAGGCCATCGAACTGGACCCCGCCAACGTCACGCTCCGCGAAGAACTGGGTTACCTCCTGGAAGCCATGGGACAGCCCGACGCCGCCAGGAGGGAATTCGCCGCGATTCCAAGGTCGTCAGAATCGCGGGGAACAACAGGAAGCGACACGCCGGGGGCCCGGGCTCTAGGCGACCGCAGTTACCAGGCCGGTTATCTTCAGGACGCGCTCAAGTACTACGCCGCCGCGCTCGAACAGGATCCCCAGGACTACGGCGCAATGCTTCAGATGGCTTGGACCCACAACGTCCTCGGGCGGGATGCAGAGGCGGCCCGGTGGTTCGCCTCAGCGCGACGGAGCCCGGATCCGGAAATCGCGGCGGCTGCCCGCAAGGCCTACAACAACTTGCGTCCTTCGCTGGCGCGCTGGAGGACCACGGTTTGGCTGTTCCCCACCTACTCGTCGCGTTGGCACGACGTCTTCACCTACGGCCAGATCAAGACGGAGCTCAAGCTGGGCAGGATGCCGCTGCGCGCATACCTGACGGCGCGCGTCGTCGGCGATACGCACGACCTCCTGACGGAAAGAGCGGCACAGTACCTATCGGAAAGTTCCTTCATCTTCGGCGCGGGCATTGCGACCGATTACTGGCACGGCCTGATGTTCTGGGGCGAGACCGGGTCGGCCGTCCGCTACGCGGGAACCCGTCTCGCCGGACCACGCATGGCACCGGACTACCGTGGCGGAGCGTCTTTCCACAGAGGCGTGGGGAAACTGATCGGCGCCCCCAGAGCGGGTGCGTTCGCAGAAACCAACAACGACGCGGTCTTCATCAGCCGGTTTGCCAACGATGTGGTCTTCTATTCGCAGAACAGGACGGGTTTCACCGCCCCCCCCATCGACCGGCTGGGAGGGCTGCTGACCCAGTGGTATTGGAACACAAATCTCAGCGCCGACCTGCGACGCGAGTTATGGGCCAATACCCACGAGCTAGGTCCGGGTGTCCGGTGGCGCTGGGCCTGGATGCCCAAGCCCTGGGTGCTCTCCGTGAACGTCGTACGTGGCTTCCACCGCATCACGCAGGACAACCCGTCGGGCCGAGCCTATTACGATCTCCGCGTCGGGTTCTGGTGTGCCGGCAACCGGTAGCCGTTGGGCGTTTGCGGCCACGCTGATCCTCGGCCTGTCGGCTCAGCCGGCCAGCGTGCCGCCCCGTGAGCGCGCCCTGGCGCCATGGCACGCCATTCTGGAATCGGTCGGCCTGTGGCCCGCCCGGCCGGAAGACGCCCTGGTCTTCTTCGCGCTCCCCGGCGACGCCCCTCCGCCCGGATGGGCAGAGCGCGTCGAGCGGGGCGCCTGGCTGGTTCTTGAAGGCGATTCGGCGCTGGCCGGCGCACTTGGCTTCCAGGCCACCCCGGAACGAGTGTTTGTCACCAGCGTTGTGGAGACGGCCTCCCCCTCGCTGGACATCGTATGGGCGAAGGGGGTTGAGACGCCTCGTTTCCGCATCCCGCCCCAGGCCAGCGTCTTCACGCGCGACCGCTGGACCGGCGCGCCCCTGGTGGCAGGGCTGAAGCGTGGCGCGGGAGGGGTGTTGTGGACCGCGCTTTCCCCTGGGGAGAACGGCTTCGCGCGATTCCCGTTCCTCTTGCACGCGTTGACGGACCTCGGGCTCCAGCCAGTGTTCCGCACGAACCGCCTGTGGGCGTTCTTCGACTCCTCCTATCGAATCCGCGCCGACATCGGATTCCTGGCCGAGCGCTGGCGCGCCGCTGGTATCCGGGGCTTGCACGTGGCCGCCTGGCACTTCCACGAACCAGACCAGGAACGCGACCGCTACCTGCATG
>CAZVIK010000032.1:0-23236 GCA_964627045.1 uncultured Solibacteraceae bacterium
CAGGCCATGGAGGAGGGGGCCAAGCCGCTTTCGGCGTTTCTGGTGCGGTTCGCCAGAGAGAAGGACGTGCGGCTGTTTCTGGAGATCACCAAGACCCCGGCGCCGCGCACACCGTCCGAACTCGAGCTGAAGATCCTGGTGCCGGCCTACATCCTCTCGGAGCTTCGCGCCGGCTTCCAGATCGGCGCGGTACTGTTTCTGCCTTTCCTGGTCATCGATCTGGTGGTGGCCTCGGTGATCCTGTCGGTCGGCATGATCCAGTTGCCGCCGGTCATGATCTCGGCGCCGTTCAAGGTCCTGTTGTTTGTGCTGGTCGACGGCTGGAACCTGACGGTGGGATCGCTGGTGAAGAGTTTCTACTGAGGCCTATGACACCGGAAGCCGTCGTCGAAGTCCTTCGCCAGGCGCTGCTGGCGACCTTCTGGCTGGGAGCGCCGCTGCTGGCCATCGGCTTTGTCGCGGGCATCGCCATCAGCCTGTTGCAGATCACCACCTCCATTCAGGACGCCGCCTTCAGCACAGTCCCGCGGCTGGCCGCCTTCCTGGCCGGATTGCTGATCCTGATGCCGTGGATGTTCGAGCATATGGCGTCCTACGCCGCCTCTATTCTCGGGAACCTCGGCCGCTATGCCCGCTGAAGTCTCCATTCCGGCCGCCACGCTGGCCAGCTTCCTCGCCGTGCTCACGCGCGTGGCCTCGGCGCTGGTCTTCGTCCCGCTGCCGGGCATGCGCCAGGGACCCGAACCGGCGCGCATCGTCCTGGCGCTGGCGTTGACCGTGGTGCTGTATCCAGCCTGGCCGGCCCTGCCGGCGTCGATCGGTGCGGGCCAGATGGCGGGGTGGCTGATCGGCGAGGCGGCCTTCGGAATCCTGACCGGCCTTCTGGTGGGCTTCGTCGCCGAGGCCTTCGTTCTGGCCGCCCAGACCGTCGGCCTGGAGGCGGGTTTCGCCTACGCCTCGATGGTCGATCCGCAGACGCAGGCCGACAGCGGCGTGCTGTTGGTATTCGCGCAACTGGCCAGCGGGCTGATCTTCTTCGCCCTCGGCCTGGAGCGCACCGTGATCTGGATCTTTGCCCGCAGCCTGGAGACGTTGCCCCCGGGCGCGCTGGTGGCGGCCGGACCGGCGATTGACGCCGTGGTGCGCCTGGGCAGCGGGATCTTCTCGACCGGTCTGAAACTGGCTCTCCCGGTACTGGCGCTGCTTACCCTGGTGGACATCGCGATGGCGCTGACGGGCCGTCTGAACGCGCAGTTGCAGTTGTTGAGCCTGTCGTTCCCGCTGAAGATGCTGGTGGCGGTGTTGATGCTGGCGTGGCTGGCGCCGGTATTCCCGCGCGTGCTCGGCGCCTACGCCGGCCAAGTGCTCCAGGCGCTGGCCGGACTGGCGGGGTTGCGCTAGGCAAGGCATGGCGGACAAGTCCCAAAGAACCGAGAAGGCCACGCCCCACCGCCTGGATAAGGCGCGTCGCGAGGGGCAGTTCAGTTCCTCCAAGGAGTTTCTCAGCGCGGCCCAGTTCCTGGCGTTCACCTATCTGATCTCGCAATGGGGCGGAAACTGGTTCCACCGCACCGGCCAGACGGCGCGCCAGTTGCTCCTGCGCGCCTTCCACACCGAGATGGGCTTCCAGGAGCTGGCCGCTCTGTGCCGGAAGACGCTGGCTGATTGCCTCATCCCACTGGCGGTGCTCGGCGCGGTGCTGGTGGCGCTGTCGCTGGCCACGCAGATGGCGATGACGCGCCTGGGGTTCAGCTTCAAGAAACTCGCGCCGGACCTGAAGCGCCTGAACCCGGTTTCGCGGCTGCGCGAGATGCTCCGGCAAAACACCTGGGCGCTGGCCAAAGCGGCCGTGCTGCTGCCGCTGGCGGCGTTCGCCGTTTGGGAAATCGCGCGGGAAAACGTGGCCCTCTACCTCACCTTCCCGTTGGCCGGCGTCCAGACCGGAGCCCGACAGTTGGCCGGCTCGCTCCAGAGCCTGATGTGGAAGGCCGCGGGCGTGTTCCTGCTCCTCGGCGTATTGGACCTGGCGCGGGAGCGCCGCCGCTACCAGGCGGAAATGCGGATGAGCCGGCAAGAGGTGCGGGAAGAGATGAAGGAGCTGGAGGGCAACCCCCAGATCAAGGCGCGCATCCGCCGCCTCCAGCGGGAACTAGCGCGGCGGCGGATGATGAACGACGTTAAGACGGCCACCGCCGTCGTCGTCAATCCCACGCACTACGCCGTGGCGATCCGCTACCACATGGAGACGATGGCGGCCCCGGTGGTGGTGGCCAAGGGTCGCAACTTCATGGCGCTGCGCATCCGCGAAATCGCGCGGGAGCACCAGGTTCCCCTGGTCGAAAACCCGCCGTTGGCGCAAGCGCTCTACAAGTCGGTCAAGGTCGGCCAGCCCATTCCTCTGCACCTGTACCGCGCGGTGGCCGAGATTCTGGCCTACATCTACAGGCTGATGAACGGAAGGCTGCCGGGCGCGGCCCCGCACTAGGAGGAGACCAGAATGGCCGAAACCAAGGCGATCGCCGCGCCAGGCGGATGGAGGCTGCCGCCCGCGCTGGCGTCAATCAACCTGACCGACCTCGGCGTGCCAGCCGCCGTGCTGTGCATCCTGCTCGCCTTGGTCGTGCCGCTGCCCGCCTTCCTGCTGGACTTGCTGATCGCCGCCGACCTGATGATGAGCGTCGTCGTCCTGATGGTGGCCATGTACATCAAGCGGCCGGTGGATTTCAGCGTCTTCCCCACCACGCTGCTGCTGCTTACGCTGTTCCGGCTGGCGTTGAACATCTCCTCATCCCGCCTGATTCTGCTGGAGGGCAACACGGGAACGTCGGCGGCGGGCCACGTAATCGAGGCCTTCGGCAACTTCGTCGTCGGCGGCAACTTCATCATCGGCGCGGTGATCTTCCTGGTGCTCATCGCCATTCAGTACGTGGTCATCAACCACGGCGCGGTGCGTATCTCAGAGGTCACGGCGCGCTTCACCCTGGACGCCCTGCCCGGCAAACAGATGTCGATCGACGCCGACCTGAACGCCGGATTGATCGACGAGGCCACCGCGCGGGAGCGCCGCAAGATGCTGGCCGCCGAGGCCGAGTTCTACGGCTCCATGGACGGGGCCTCGCGCTTCACCCAGCGCGACGCGGTGGCCAGCATCCTCATCACGTCCATCAACATCATCGCCGGCTTTTTGATCGGCATCCTGCAACACGGCATGGACATGGCCGCCGCCCTGGAGACCTACACGGTGCTCACCATCGGCGACGGCCTGGTGACGGTGATCCCGGCCCTGATGATCTCGGTCTCCGGCGGCCTGATCGTCACGCGCGCCGGAACCGACGCCCGGCTGGGCACCGAGTTCCGCCGGCAGGTCTTCAGTTCGCCCGAACCGCTGTTGCTGGCCGCAGGCGTCCTGGTCGCGCTGGCCGCCTTTCCCGGCCTGCCGAAGATCCCGTTCCTCGCCCTGGGAGGCGGGCTGGGTTATGCCGCCTGGCGCATGCGGGAACGCGCGCTTCAAGCGGCGCGCCAACCGGCGGCCGCCAAACCGGCCGGCGCGCAGGCGCAGGAGTCCCTCGACACCTTGCTCAAGGTCGAGCCGCTGGCCGTGGAAGTCGGCCTCGGGCTGGTGCGGCTGGTCGAGGGCGGCACTAACTCCCCGCTCCTGCGGCGCATCGCAGGCGTGCGCCGCCAGCTAGCCGCCGAACTGGGCTACATGCTGCCGCCGGTGAAGGTGGCCGACAACCTTTCGCTCGGCTCGCGCGAGTACGTGGTGCTCATCAAAGGCGAGCGCGTGGCGCGCTTCGAGCTGGCCGGCGGCTGCGACCTAGTCATCCCGTCGGGCAACGCCGAGCCGGTGGCCGGCGGGCAGCCCACCCGCGATCCGGCCTTCGGAATGCCGGCCTGGTGGGTGCCGAGCGACCGGGCCGAAGCGTTGCGCGATTCCGGATACACGGTGGTCGACGGCGTGACAGTCCTTGGAACCCACCTCGGGGAACTGGTGCGCCGCCACGCCTTCGAGCTGTTCAGCCGCCAGGACACCAAGAAGCTGGTGGACCGCGTGGGCGCCGACAACCCCAAAGTCGTCGAAGACCTGGTGCCCAAGCTGATGTCCATGGCCACCATCCAGCGCGTGCTCCAGAACCTGCTGCGGGAGCGCGTTTCGGTGCGCGACGGCGCTTCGATTCTGGAGGCGCTCGGTGAGGGCGGCGCCATGACGCGCAACCCGGTGCTGCTGACCGAATACGTGCGCCAGGCGCTGCGCCGCAGCGTGATCAAGCCGCATCTAAACGCGGCCGGAGAACTGCCGGCGTGGCTGCTGGACCCGTCGATCGAACAGGCCGTCGAGGCCGCCGTCGAACACGGAGAGCAGACCAGCCACCTCGGGCTCGCGCCGCAGGCCATCCGCGACATCCTCGCCCGGATCGAACGGCGCACCGGGGGACCAGCGGCCTCGGCGGCCGTCGTCACCACCTCCGGAGCGCGCTACTTCCTGCGCCAGATCGCCGAAGCCGCGCTGCCGGGGGTTTCCTTCCTTTCGCACAGCGAGATTCCGCCCGGCGTTAAGGTCGTCTCGCTCGGGGTGGTGCAGTGAGTCAATCCGGCCGATCTAAGAGAGGGCTTATGAAGATGAAGTCGTTTTTTGCGGGAAGCGTGGAAGCCGCCCTCGGCCTGGCGCGCGAGGAGCTCGGCGGCGAAGCCGTGCTCGTCAATTCGCGCAAGGCCCCGCCCGAGGCGCGCCACCTGGGCGAATACGAGGTGGTGGCCGCCTGGCTGCCCACCGACGGGGTGCCGCCAGCCGAGGCCAAGCGTCCGCCGGCGGCCGCAGCCGCCGCGCCGGCCGTCAACCAGGAGCGGCTGTTTCAGGAACTCGGCGAACTGCGGCGCCAGATGGAGCGGATGCGCCGGGCCGTCTGGCGGTCCGGACCGGTGGGCCACCTGTTCGGGCCGTCGGCTCCGGCCAAGGCCGAGGCCCTGGCGTTACTGCTGGAAACCGACATGGACCCGCAGTTGGCGCGGGAAATCGCCGCCTGCGTCGAGGCGCGGCTGGCCGGCGATCCGCTGCTCGAAGAGGATCGGCTCCCGGCCGAGGACGGCGATGCGGGCGAGAGCGGCGCGTCTGAGATGCGCGCGAGCCTGAAGGCCGAACTGGAACGGCGATTCACGGTGGATGCCTCGCTCGGCAGGCCCGGCAAGGGCCCCGCCATCGTCGCGCTGGTCGGCCCGCCGGGCGCGGGGAAGACAACGACGCTGGCCAAGCTCGCCGTGCGCGGGGGGCTGGCGCGGCGGCGCCGCACGCTGATGCTGTCGCTGGACACCTTCCGCATCGGGTCGTGCGAACCCCTTAGAACCTACGCGGCGGTACTGGGGGTCGCGCTACAGTCCCTGGCCACGCCGCGGGCGCTCGAGCAGGCGCTGGAGGAATCCAGGCGCAAGGAACTGATTCTGATCGACACTCCCGGCTTCGGCCCCCGCGACATGGACGCCGCCGAGGAACTGGCCGGCATGCTGGCGGCGCACCCCGCCATCGACGCCCACCTGGTCCTACCGGCCACGATGAAATCCGCCGATCTACACACAGCGGTGGATCGTTTCGAGTTGTTCCGGCCCGGCAAATTGTTATTCACAAGGGTCGACGAGACCGCCACGCTCGGCCCCGCCTTCAGCGAAGCCGCGCGCACGGCAAGACCGGTTTCGTATCTCTCGACGGGCCAGCAGGTACCCGAAGACCTGGAGGCCGCCACCCGGGAACGCGTAGTGGAACTGCTGCTCGACAGGCACCAGGAGTAAAGCGACGCCGCTCCCGCCTCTGAGGGACAGCGGGCGCCATTGGCCATGTACACGCCGGCACAGACCGTAGAAACGGGCGCCGAACGAGAGCGCCTCATCTTGGAGCACCTGCCGCAGGTGCGGCTGATTGCCAGGAGAATCCATGAAAGGCTACCCGAAAGCGTAAGCCTGGAGGACCTGGTTTCGACCGGAATCGTCGGCCTGATCTCGGCCATCGACAACTTCGACGCCTCGCAGAACGTGAAGCTGCGCACCTACGCCGAGTACAAGATCCGCGGGGCCATCCTCGACAGCCTGCGCGGGCTGGACTGGGCCTCGCGCGACCGCCGCCGCAAGGCGAAACAGATCGAGTCGGCCATCGCCGCTGCCGAGCAGCGCGTGGGCCGCACCCCCACCGAAGAGGAGATCGCCGCCCAGCTTCACTTGTCGCTCGACGAATACCGCGAGTGGCTGGTCGATATCCGCGGGCTCACGCTCAACAGCCTGGACTACGGCGGCGAGCGCGAAGACGGGCGCAAGCTTCTGGAGACGGTCTCCGATAGCGAGGACCACTGGCCTTCCAGCCTGCTGGAGTCCAGTGAACTGGAACGCCTGTTGGCCGCCGCCATCGACCGGATGCCGCAGGTGGAGCGCACCGTCCTCAGCCTCTACTACCGGGAGGAACTTACGTTGCGCGAGATCGCCGAGGTGATGCACCTGCACCTGTCGCGGATCTCGCAGTTGAAGTCGCAGGCCCTATTGCGCCTGCGTTCCTACATGGAAAGCCGCTGGCCGGTGGAACGCGGAAGGTGAAACGCATGAGCGCCGCCTCCGGGGCCAATCCCGCCGAGATCCTCCAATGGCTGGGGGAGAACTGGGCCTCCGCTCTGGCCGAAGTCGTCGAGGGACTGGCGGGACAAAGACCCGAGGCGGCCTGGCGCGCCTCGGCGGCCGGGGCTACGGCGCCGGGCGAGGGCGCCCCCCTGGTCTGGCAGCAGGGCTTCGATGTCGCCGAGGATGCCCTGCTTTGGGCCTCGGTTCCAGAGCCCGTTTGGAGAGCGGCCGGCGCCCATGTACTGGTTTCGGCCGGCGTCGAGGAACCGGCCGATGAGGAGGTCCGCAGCACGGCGATCGAGATCCTGGGGCAGTCCTTTGCCCGCCTGTCCCAATCCCTGGCCGAGCGGCTGGGACGTCCCGTGGCCACCGGGGCCGGCGCCGAACACGGCGACATCCCCAAGTCACTTCCGGCCGGCTCGGTGCAATTGGGTTTCGCCGGCGTCGCGGCCGGAGCCATGGATCTGCACTGCTCGCCGCGGCTGGCCGCTTTGCTGGCCGGGCCGGCGCAGCCCTCGACCTCTGCCCTGGTGCCGGTGGCCGCTTCCGAGCCGCCCGATTCCGACTGCCCGGGTTCGGCCACCCTGGACCTGCTCCGCGACATGGAGCTTCCGGTCAGCGTTTCCTTCGGCCGGACGGAAATGCCTCTCCAGGAAGTGCTGAAACTGGCAGCCGGTTCGGTCATCGAACTGGACCGTTCGGTAAACGATCCGGTGGCCCTGCTGGTCAACGATACCGTCGTGGCCTTGGGAGAGGTCGTCGTCATCGAGGGCAACTACGGCCTGCGGATCAGCGAGATTCTGAGCCGGGAGAAATTGCTTCGCTCCAGCGGCCTGGCGGTGCGGCCGTCATGAGCTGGGACTTCCTGCTCCACCCCGCCTCGGCCTACGCCTTCACGGGCGCGGGGCTCTTGGCCTGCGGCTACCTGTTTCTCTCCGTCAAACGGGAGATTCTGGCCTCCTCCCGCCGTTGCGGCGATGTCCAAAAGGCGTTGAAGACGCAGGTGCGAAACCTGGAGGAGACCGTCAAGTCCCTCACACGCCGCCTGGACGAACTTGGCGACCTGCCCGAGTTCGCCGCTCCGGCGCCCCCCGCCGGGAGCCTCAACATCAGTAAGCGCACGCAGGCTCTGCGGATGCACCGCCGCGGAGAACCCGCCGACCGGATTGCCTCCTCCCTGTCCCTACCCCAGCAAGAGGTGGAACTGCTGCTGAAGGTCGAGTCGCTGGCCGCCGAAAAAGCCTGAGCCCGCCGGTGCGCCCTCGCCGGAGTCAGCGCCCCCTTTGTAATAGACTGGAAACGAAGCGGGGGCATCGATGACCATTCCAAGCTGCGCGGGAGCCGTTCTCGGCCTGGCTCGCCTGCTGACACTGGCGGTCGTGGCCTGCACCGCGCCGCTGGCGGCCGCCGTCGGCCTGTTGGTGGGCGAGCCGTTCGGCAAGTTCGGCTTCTTCAACCCGACCGGCCACGCCGCTGTCTACCTGTCGCGCGTATGCGCCGAGTCGCCCACGGTTCTGCGCCGCTGCCAACCCGGCGAAAACGGAGTGGTGATCAGCCGGTACCGAGACATCGGCGGGTACGACTGGATCGCCGTTCCACCGCTGCCCTTCCTATTCGCCGTCGAGGACCCGAATCAACTGGATTCGGCCGCCGCCCTCCCTTCGTTGTTCCGCGACCGCTACCGGCTGGCGCACCTTCAGGAGATCGCTCCTGACCGCGAAGACGGCGCGCCGCCCAAGGGAGACTGGCCGCAATTGGTGGGCGCCGCCTATGACCGGACGATCTACGCCTTCCTGCTGGAAACCTCCCCGGAGGACGACGACCGCCTGATCGACTACCTGAACGCCCGCCCGAACCGCCGACGGTTCAACCTGTTCTTCCGGAATTGCGCCAATTTCGCCGCCGAGGTCGTCAACTTCTACTACCCCGGGGCCATCCGCCGCAGCTTCGTCGCCGACTTCGGGATTCTCACCCCCAAACACGCCGCGAAATCCCTGGTTGCCTACGGCCGGAAGAATCCGGAAACGCAACCCGCGCAGCGCGTGGTACCCCAGGTGACCGGCGCCCGTCGCAGCGCGCGGTTCCGCGGCGTGAGCGAGTCGCTGGTGCGGTCCAAGAAGTATCTGGCTCCGTTGGCCGTATTCCAGCCCTGGGTCGCCGCCGGCGCCGCCGCGGCCTACATCTCCACCGGCCGCTTCGACCCATCGCGGCTGCCGGTCGAGGTCTGCCCGCCGGATGAGTTGGCGGGTTGCCTGGCGCCGGGGGGCCGCTAGACCCTCGGACTCAGGCGGCGCAGACGGCCCGAGCCTCCAGGCTGCGCAGCTTGGCCGAAAGCGTGGTGCGCTTCAATCGCAACAGGTCGGCGGCGCGCTTTTTGTTCCCGCCCGACTTGTGCAACGCCTGCTCCAGGATGTGGCGTTCAAAGGCCCCGACGGTGGCGTCGTAGTCCAGCCCTTCGTCGGGCACCACTACGACGGGCGCTCCGGCGGCGCGCGCCGGCGCCCGGACCGCCCCGGCTGCCAGCGCGAAGTCCGCCGGGTAGAGCGTCTGGCGGTCTCCGGACAGCACCACGGCCATTTCGACAGCGTTTTCCAGCTCGCGCACGTTGCCCGGCCAGGGATGGCGCCGGAGCCGCTCGGCCGCCTCGGGATGGATACGCTTGCGAGGCAGCGAGTCCTGCCGGCAGAACTTGGCGACGAAGTGCTCGGCCAGGGGCGCGACGTCCTCCGGGCGGTCGCGGAGCGCCGGCATGGCGATCGGCACCACGTTCAAGCGGTAGTACAGGTCTTCGCGGAACTTCCCCTGGCGCACCTTGGCCGCCAGGTCGTTGTTCGAGGCGGCCACCACGCGGATGTCCACGCGCACGGTTTCCGAGCTGCCCAAGCGCTGGAACTCCCGCTCCTGGAGCACGCGCAGCAACTTCACCTGGAGGTCCAGGGGCATATCCCCGATCTCGTCGAGGAAAAGCGTGCCGAGGTGGGCTTGCTCGAAACGCCCGATCCGCTGGTTGATCGCACCGGTGAAGGCCCCCTTGACGTGGCCGAACAGTTCCGCTTCCAACAGGTGTTCGGGAAGCGCCCCGCAATTCACCGTCACCATGGGACGCGCGGCCCTGGGGCCGGCCATGTGCAGCGCGCGCGCCGCCATTTCCTTGCCGGTGCCGGTCTCCCCTGTGATCAGGACCGTGCACCTCCGGCCGCCCACCAGGCGTACCACGTCGATCACGTTGCGGATGGCGCGGCTTCGCCCTACCAGCAGGCGGGTCCAGGGCGCCTCCTCCAGCGCGCGCCCCAGGTTGTCCAGGCCTCGCGCCCGCGCCGCCTCCAGCGCCGCCTCCAGCCGGACGGACAGCGCCGCGCGGTCCAGCGGCCCGGCCAGGAAGCCGAACGCCCCCAATCCGCCGAGGCGGAAGGCGTCTTCCGGCGTCCCATCGGGGTCGTGAATCAGCACCGGAACCCGGGGGTCCACCCGGTGGAACTCCTCGAGCAGCAGGGCGGCGTCCCACCCCTCCAGCGGAAGCGACAAAACCACGGCCGCCGCTCCCGCCGTGGCTGCCCATTCGAGGGCCTCGTGTGGATTCGATAAAACCCGGCAACTACAGCCGATAAGTTCGTCAGCGACGGGAACGCCGCCGGCCGTATCGTGGCCCGAGGCGACCCAGAGGACTAGCGATGTAAAAGACATTCGGTCGTGAACAAAGATCGGCGGCCGGCCGGGCGACTTTACGCATCGTGCCGGAGAAATGGCACTGTCAGGTTTTTACCGGCCTGCGCCTAAAGTCCATCCGCCGCCCGCCGATAAGGAGAAATGGGGACGGAGCGGCTCAGCCGTGTCGCGGGGTGAACGATGAGAATTGACGATCGGCAATTGACCGAAAACCAGGCGGCGCAGTCCGGCAAGGCCGCCCAAGCGCAGAGCATCGCCCGCCAGCAAGAGACCAAACCCGGCGGACCGAACTCCTTGGGCGGCTCCGACCAAGTCCAGCTCTCGGGGCTCCTCGAAGGCCTGTCGCGCGCCCTGGAGGCGGCCGATGCCGAGCGTTCCGCCAAGGTGGAACGGCTGGAAGGGGAGTATCAATCCGGCAACTACCGGGTCGATTCCCAGGCCGTAAGCCGGGCCGTGCTGGCCGAAGCGCTTGCCTCGAGCGGTGCGACCGGCCGGTAGGCGGAGCCATCAGGACGCCGCGCACCGGGGTGCGCACAGCGATGAAACACGCCGAGCCCACCGAAGCCGTAACACGCGCCGCCGCCGCCGTCGGTGAAGCGCTCACAGCGTCCACACAAGCCGGCGTGGCCGCCCTGGAAACCTGCTTTTCCCGCCTGGACCAGGCCCGGCGGATCCTGGAAGCGGTCGCCTCCGGCCCGGCCTTCCCCTCGGGGACGGCCAACGACTCGGCCCGGCGGGCGCTTCTGGAAACGAGAACTTCCCTGCTTCGTCTGCGAGCGCGGATGGCCCTCGCCGACGACTTCTACTCTGGCTGGGTGCGCCTGCGTGCGATCTTGTCGGGCGGATACGCTCCCGGCGGCGACCCGGCCGCGACACCGGTGCCGGGCCGGGTGCTGGCCGAGGGGTAGGGGGCTATGTCCAACCTGCTGACATCGTTAATCGCCAGCGCCCAGGCCCTAAGCGTCTACGAACGTTCGCTCGTGGTCAGCCAAAACAACGTCACCAACGCCTCCACCCGCGGCTACGCGGCCCAGCGGCTGTCCCTGGAGGCAGGCGCCTTCGACCTGAGCCGCGGCTTGATCGGGGGCATTTGGGCCGGCGATGTCGCCAGCGCGCGCAACCAGTACGCCGAACAGGCTGTCCGCCGCCAGGAGACCGCGCTTGGCTTTTACAGCCAGCTCACACAGAGCCTCAGTTCGATCGAGGCGGTCTTCGACATCACCGGCTCCAGCGGCATCAGCGGGGCCTTGTCGGGCCTCTACAGCGCCTTTTCCGCCTGGAGCCTGGCTCCCAACGACGCCACCGCCCGCCAGGGCGTGCTCGACGGGGCCGGCAAGCTGGTCGAGGCATTTCGAAACACCTACACGCAGTTGCAGCAGGTTCGAACCGACACGGCCACCGCGCTGGCCGGAACCATCAGCAGCATCAACGCGCTGGCGGAAAAGATCGCCGGCATTAACGCTCAGATCCGCAAAGCCGGCGGCGGCGACGCCGGCCTCGACGCCCACCTGCACAACGCGCTGGAGGACCTTTCCAGCCTGGTCGACGTTAGCGCCGTCCGGCAGGAGGACGGAACCGTTACGGTCCTGGCCGCCGGTCAGGTCGCCCTGGTGGTGGGTGAGCGAGCCTATCCGCTCCGCGTGGACTATTCGCTTCCCTCATCCCCGGCGCCAGTGTACGCCGGCGAGCCTGCCCCCGCACGGGTGGTCACGGCCGAGGGAGCCGATGTCACCGGCATGTTCGCCGGAGGGCGTTTGGCGGGGTTGCTGGAGGTCTACAACGAGATTCTGCCTTCTTTGTCCGGAGACGCCTACCACTTGGGCGAGATAAACCAACTGGCCTCGTCATTCGCCGGGCGCGTAAACGACCTGTTGACCGGCGGCCTGGTTTCCGAGGGCCCTCCGGCGGTTGCCGGCGTGGCACTGTTCACCTTCGGTTCGGCCAGCGCCGCCAGCGCCGCCCGCACCATCCAGGTCAACCCGTCCATCACGGCCGATCAACTGGCGGCCATCTCGACCGGCTCTTCGACGGTGTCCAACGGAACGGCGCTGGCCCTGTCGGCGTTGTCCAACTCGACGGCGAGCGCCGATCGCATCGACGGCTTCAGCTACGTCGAGTTCTACGGGAAGGTTGCCGGGCGGGTCGGGCAGCTGTTGTCGGACGCCACCCAGAACCAAAGCCTCAAGTCGGAGGCCGTAACCCAAGCCCGGACGCTTCGCGCCGAGTTGTCCGGCGTTTCCTTGGACGAGGAAGCCATCAAAATCATCGAACTGCAACGGGCCTACCAGGCCAACGCCAAGATGGTCAGCGTGCTCAGCGAGCTGACCGAGATCGCCATCGGCATGCTCTAGCCGGGCCGCCGCGAGGAGAGACGCCATGATTCAGAACCTCAGCCCCACGGCCGAGAGATTCCTGCTGGACCTGACGCGGATCCAGAAGTCCATCGCCGCGGCCAGCGGCCAGATCACCTCCGGTCTGAAGGTGCAGCGGCCCAGCGACGCGCCCGACGAGATCGGTGCGGTTCTGCAACTTCGTTCCTCCATCCAGCGCAACGAGCAGATCCTCTCCAACCTGGGGCGCGTACAGTCGGAGAACCGGACCGCGTCGAGCACCCTGGAAACCGCTACCCGCATCGTCGAACGCGCGCGAGTGCTCGCCGCACAGGCGGCCAGCACGATCCAGACCGCCGAAGCCCGCCAGATCCTCGCCACCGAGGTCCAGGGCCTGCTGGAATCCCTGGTGTCGGCCGCCAACACCGTGGCCGAGGGACGCTACATCTTCAGCGGCGACCAGGACGGCTCGGCCAGCTACGCCGTGGACCTTTCCCAGCCAACCGGCGTCAGCCCGCTGACTTCGGCACCGGCCACACGCCTGGTGGAACACCCCAGCGGCACCACGTTCGCCCCCGCCAAGACCGCTCAAGAGATCTTCGACCTGCGTCAATCGGACGGCACCCCGGCCGCCGCCAACGTGTTTGCCGCCCTCAACGGCCTGCGCGCCGCCTTGGCCGCCAACGACCAGGCGGGCATCGACACCTCGCTCACCAGCCTGCGCGCGGCGGGCGACCACCTGAACGAGTCCCTCGCCTTCTACGGGTCGGTCGAGAACAAGATCACCGAAGCAATCGACTACGGCAACCGCTACGCCGTCCAGTTGCAGACCGAGCTAAGCGGGCGCGAGGACGCCGACGTGGTGACCGCAATTCTGGAGCTGGAGGCCGCCAAGACGAGCCAGGAAGCGGCCTACGCTGCCCGCGCGCAAATGCCCACCGGCAGCCTTTTCGACTACATGAAATAGAGCCGCGGCCCGCGGGCGCGCCTCCCGCGAGAAGGTATCGAGCGCACCGGCGCGCGCCCGCCGGTGACGGCGCGGGGCCGGCGGCGCCGGGCCGGGGGCCCCTTCAGCCGGTGCGGCGGGCCGCAGGGCTTCGGGGGCGGGCGGCGGCGGCGAGCACGGCCGCGCCGATGCGGTCCAGCGGCAGGACCTTTCCGGCCGCGCCCATGCGAATCGCTTCGCGCGGCATTCCGAACACCACGCAGCTGGCCTCGTCCTGGGCGATGGTGAAGGCCCCGGCGTTCTTCATCTTCAGCAGCCCTTGCGCGCCGTCGGCGCCCATGCCGGTCAGCAGCGCTCCGATGGCGCCCGCGCCGCAGCACTCGGCCACGCTGGCAAACAGCACGTCCACCGCGGGCCTCTGGTAGTGGACCCGAGGACCGGTCTTCACCGTCACCCGCCACCCGGCGCCCGCCGAGCGGACCAGCATGTGGAAATCGCCCGGCGCCACAAGGGCCCGCCCGGGCTCCACCGCGTCGCCATCCTCGGCCTCTTTGACCCGGATCTTGCAGATCTGGTTCAGGCGGTCGGCAAAGGCCCGGCTGAATCCGGCCGGGATATGTTGCGTGATGACGATGGGCGGAGCGCCCGCCGGCAGCCGCTCGAGAATCGTCTGAATGGCTTCGGTCCCTCCCGTGGACGCCCCGATCGCGACCAACGCCGTGGGATCGTAGCCTGCCCCAGGCGCCGCGGGCGGAGATTCCGGCGCAGCCGCCGCCGGAGGGGGCGAGACCCGCAGCCGCGCGGCGGCGGCGGCGCGGATCTTCTGCGCCAGCACCAGGCGCAGTTCCCCGACCGAATACGGCCCCGAAGGCTTAGCCAGCACCTCGACCGCCCCCAGGCGCAGCGCCTCGACGGCCTTTTCGCAGGAGGCCTGCCCAAGGGAACTAATCACGATCACCGGCATCGGGCGAAACCGCATCAGCTTTTGGAGAAACGTGATGCCGTCCATGCGAGGCATCTCGATATCCAGGGTGAGCACATCCGGCTGAAGGGCCAGGATCTTGTCGCGCGCGACATAGGGGTCCGGCGCCGATCCGACCACCTCGAGGTCGGATTCGGCCGCCAGGGATTCGGTCAGAATCTTGCGAACGATCGCCGAGTCGTCGACCACCAGCACCCGGATGCGACGGCCCGGCGCGCTCATCGCGGGTTCTCCAGCGCCAGCCACACCTCGACCGGCCCGGCGTCCAGAGGGACCAGACAGTGCGCCCGGCACCGGCCGGCCTCCGGCCGCTCCCCGCCGAGGATCTCGGGCGCGCCCAGGTCGAAGGTGGAGTCGCTTTCAATCCGGCTCAAGGCGCGGCCGCAGATCACGTTGGCCAGTTCACGCAGGACGTTGGCGACGTCGCCCTCGGCGATCCCGGCAGGGTCTCCCTCGCCGAGAAACGCCGCCGCCAGTTCGCGGCCCGCCTGCTCGCCCAGCCGCTGGTGGAACACGCCGGGCGGGTTGCCGTGGAAGCGGATCTCGACCACTGGGCCGGGGGCGGGCTCGGACCCCTCGGGCGGTTCGTCGGCCGGGCATGTGAAGAACATCGTTTCCAGCACGTCGCGCACCGATTCGGCCAAAAGGCGTTCGCATTCCGGGGCGGTCATGGGCTCAGGCATTGGGCACCTCCAACAGTCTTTCCAGTTCCTCGCGCAGGCCCTCGGGCGTGAACGGTTTGGCCAGGTATCCCTTGGCGCCCAGCGTCATCATCTGCTGGATGCGCTGGCTGGTACCGTCGGTGGAGACCACCAGCACGGGAATCGACCGGAGAGCCTCGTCGCTCTCCAGGGCCCGCACCAGTTCTTCGCCGTTCATGGTGGGCATGTTGATGTCGGTCAGGATCAGGTCCACCCACTCGTGGCGCAGCACCTCCAGCGCCTCCTTGCCGTTGGCCGCTTCCAGTTGGACCGAGCAGTCGAAGCCGGAAACGTCCATCACGCGCCGGATGAACGAACGCATGGCGGCGGAATCGTCAACGATCAGAACCCGGTAGGCCATGGCTAGACACCTCCTTTCGCCGAGCGGGAACCGGCCAGTTCGCGCTCCTCCTCGCCCGGTCCGCGGTACCACATCCGGCCGGTGGAAACCTCCAGTCGGACCGTCCGCGAGGTGGACCCTCCGATCGACTCGGCCTGCACCATGACCCCGGCCTGCCAGAGGATCTTCCGCATGGCCTGGTAGTTCCGCTTTCCGATGTTGAAGAATCCGGCCGGATCGAGGACCTGCGCCGCGCCGGCCGCCCGCACCACCAGGCGGTTTTTCACGGCGCCCAGTTCGTAAGCCTTACGGAACAACAGCGGGATGCCCGTATCGGCGAACATGTAGGGCCTCGCCGTGGCTTTGTCCTTGTCGATCTTCGATTCCGGCAGCATGAAGTGCAGCATGCCCGCCACCCCGGCCACCGGATCGTGGATCGTCAACCCGATGCACGACCCCAGGGCGTAGGTCACCAGCACCGCTTCCGGATCGGCGCTCCAGGCGCAGTCTCCCACTCCCACCACGATGTTGCTCACCAGATCCGCCTCGCGCTGCGCGCCGGCGCGTCGCCCGGAGCGCTCTTGCGGTAGATCGCCGGGCGCACGTAGTCCAGCCCCGCCGACCTGCCCGTCAGGCTTTCAGAGTGGCCGACGAAAAGGTATCCGCCGGGTTCAAGCCTCGACGCCAGCTTTTCGACCACCTGCTGTTGCGTCGGCTTGTCGAAGTAGATCATCACGTTGCGGCACAGGATCAGGGCGAACGGCCCGGTGATCCGCAGCGGCTCGATGAGATTCAAACGCTGAAATTCGATCAGCTTCTGCACTTCCGGCTTCACCTTGAACCAGCCCTCGGCGCGGCCCTTACCCCGCAGCAGGTAATGGGACAGCCAGCTTTCCGGAACCCCGCCGAAGCGTTCGGAGGCATAGACGCCGCGGCGCGCCGTTTCCAGCGCCCGCGTCGAGATGTCGGTCGCCAGGATGCGCATCGACGGCCACCCGGCGCCTTTCAGTTGGTCCAGCAGGCTGAAGGCCACCGTGTAGGGCTCCTCGCCGGTCGAACAGGCGGCACTCCAGACGTGGACCTCCGAGCGGCCCCGCCAGCCCGGAACCACCTCTTTTTTCAGGAAGTCGAAGTGCGCCGGCTCGCGCAAGAAGGAGGTGAAGTTGGTCGTTAGGGCGTCGATCAAGTGGATCAGCGCCTCGCCGCTGGGGTCGCCGACTACATGACGGTAGTACTCGGCGAAGGAACGGAACCCGCCCTTGCGGATCACCTTGCCCAGGCGCGCCGAGACCAACTCCTCTTTGCCGCTGCGCAGGTCCAGGCCGAACTTGTCGTAGGCCAGCCGCTTGATCTCGGCGAACTCCGACGGCCGGAGGTCCAACGGCTGCAACGTGGCCGAGGACCTATCGCCCCGGTCCGGCATGCGCTCCTCCCGCGCTGAAGATGCCGTCGGTGTCGAGAATCAACCCCACGCGGCCGTCGCCCAGGATCGCTCCGCCGGCGATCCCCCGCACGGCTTTGAGCGACTGTCCCAGGCTCTTGATGACCACTTCCTGCTTTCCCAGGAACTCGTCCACCATCAGGCAGAACCGCGTGCCCTCGCTTTCGACCAGAATCAGCAGTCCGTCCCAGGGGTCGGTCACGCGCGGTGTGACGTGGAAGACGCGGTGCAATCGCACCACCGGCAACAGGCTGTTTCGCACCAACACCATCTCGCCTTTACCCTGCACCGTCGAGACGGCCTCGCGCGCCGGGCGCAGCATCTCCAGCACCGAGTGGATGGGAACGATGTACCGCTCGTTGCCGACGCCCACCATCAGACCGTCGATAATCGCCAGCGTGAGCGGCAGCTTCAGAAGGAACCGCGTGCCCTGCCCGGGCGAGGTCACCACGTCCACCCGGCCCCGGAGCTTGGCGAGGTTTTTCTTCACCACATCCATGCCGACGCCGCGGCCGGAAACATCGGTCACCTTCTCGGCCGTCGAAAAGCCCGGCTCGAAGATCAAATTGAAGATTTCGGACTCCGAAAGGTGCGCCCCCGGCGCCACCAATCCCTTTTCCCGGGCCTTGTTCAGGATCTTCTCCGCGTTCAGCCCGCGGCCGTCGTCGCCCACCTCCACCAGGATCTGCCCCGCGGTATGCTGCGCCGACAAAATGACCCGGCCCGTCGGGGACTTCCCCGCCGCCACCCGCGCCTCGGGCGGTTCCAGGCCATGGTCGATCGAGTTGCGGATCATGTGCATCAACGGGTCGGCCAGGTCCTCGACGATCTGCCGGTCGATTTCGGTATCCTCACCGCTGGTCGTCAATTCCACCTGCTTGGACGCCTTCCGGCCCAGGTCCCGCACCAGGCGCCCCATGCGCTGGAAGAGCTGTCCGATGGGCACCATGCGCAGCGACATCGCGGTCTTCTGCACGTCGCTTGTCATGCCGCTGAGGTGCGCAATGGCCCCGTGGAGTTGCGGGCTGCGGATCGCGGCCAGATCGGGATTGTGCCGCAGCAGCGACTGCGCGATGACCATCTCCCCGACCGTGTCCACCAGGTGATCCAGTTTGGCGGTGTCGACTTTGATCGCGCGGGACTCGGCGGCCGCCGGCGCTTTCGGCGCCGCCGCCTCGGCAACGGGAGCCGATCGCGAGGCCTGATCCGCCTGCTGCACGGCCTCGGCCAGGCTCTCGACGGCCGCCGGCTTGGATTCCCCCGTCACCAGCCCGCGGATCTCGGCGATCAACGCCGCGTTGGCCGCCGGCGCCGCCGCGCCGTTTCCGGCCAGAGCCGCGTCGACCAGGTCGATGGCCGCTTTCAAGTAGTCCGCGCCTCGCAGCACCACGTCGATGGTCTCGGGCGTGATCGCCAGTTTTTCGTTGCGCGCCAGGTCCAGAACCGTTTCCACCTCGTGGGCCACATCCCGGATTTCGGTCATCTCCAGAAAGCCGGCCAATCCCTTGATGGTGTGAAAACCGCGAAAGACCGCGTGCAGGCTTTCGAGCGCCCGCGGGTTCTGCTCCACCGCCAACAGGTGGCTCACGATGGCGTCCAGGTGCTCGCGCGCCTCCACCACGAAGTCGCCAAGCAGTTCGGGATCTTGGGCCAGGCTGCCGGAGGGCGGCGCGGCGGCCGACGGCCCGGGCGCCGGAGTGTCCAATCCGGGAACGGCGCCGGTCGCCGCCGGCACCGGTTCCAGGGCGTCGCGCAGCTTTTGTAGGCCGTCGCTGATCGCCTCGATGACGGCGCCGCCGGCATCGGGCAGCCCCGCCATCAGCGATTCGGCGGCTTCGGCCAGCCGGGCGAACCCCGAGGCGCCCGCCGCCGAGCGGATCTGTTCCAACGTGCGCCGGGGCCCCCCGGCGTCTTCGGCCGTCACCACTTCGACGGCGAGCGATTCGACTTTCTCGCGCAGTTCGTCCAACCCTGGGAGGGGCGCGTTCGTATTGGCCATTGTGTTCGTCTTCGGCTAAGTTTCCGTGACGGGCTTCGCGAGTCCTACTGGCGGTGTAGCGCCTCTGCCAGACCGGCCACATCCTGTGTCGTCAGCACCTGATCGATGTCCAGCAGGATCTTGACGCCGCCCTTGGTCTTGGCCATGCCGAGGATGTAGGGAACCGTCAGCCCCTGCCCGAAGTCCGGCGTGTTTTCGATATCCGCCGCCGTCAGGTTCAGCACCTCGGAAACGCCGTCCACCACGGTGCCCATCAGCATCGGGCCGGCCTCACCCGGAACCTGAACCACGATGATGCAGGTGCGCTGCGTGTACTCGGCTTCCGGGAGATCGAACTTCAATCTCAAATCCACCACCGGAATGACCTTTCCGCGCAAGTTGATGACTCCCTTGACGAACGAGGGCGTCTGGGGAACGGCCGTGATTTCCTGCACCCCCATGATCTCCCGCACCTTCAGAACCTTGATGGCGAACTCTTCGTTGCCCAACTGAAAGGTCAGGTACTTCCCCGCCCGGTCGTCCTGTTTGGCTTCCGTTGCGGCGACTGGTTCCATTACGTCCGCTTGCATGTCCGCTCCTCCTGGAGGTCTCCTGAGAACTTCGCGGCGCTCCACGGCGCGCGATAGGTCCTACGGGCTCTATCGGAACTTGCGGCGAAGGGGTTTAGCCGCAAATGCTTCCCGATCTGAGGGCTTCCGGGATCCCTGATTCCACACACCGGCTCGCACCGGTGAGGGGTTTGCCCTACGCCGGCAACCACAGGTTCACCACCACCTCAGGCGAGTCCCCGCCGCACTGGCCTCGGCCCTTGTGGTGTACAATCCCTGATACGCGGCCGTCCGGCACAATCGCCGGAATGCGCCGCGCACGCTGTTGGAAGGAGAAAAACATGAGCAGTCATTCTCTTAACACGTTATTGGGCGCATGGAACCGCCGGACGTGGCTGAAAGGCGGCGCCGGGTTTATCGGCGGCGCGTTGGCCGGCGCTGCGCTTCCCACCGGGTGCTCTTCGAATCAGCCGAGCGCCGGGGCGACCCCGAACCTGAAACCACCCATCGTTCAAGTCAAGGGCGGGAGGCTCCGCGGCTTCCTGGACGGCAAGACCTATGCCTTCCTCGGCGTCCCTTATGCCGAGGCCGGGCGGTTCGAACTCCCCAGGCCGGTCAAGCCTTGGGATGGCATCAAAAACGCACAGGCCTACGGTCCGGTCTGCCCGATCCCGGAGATGACCCGGCCCGGCGTCGACGAGTTCGTCTTCCCGCATCGCTACTGGCTGCAAAACGAAGACTGCCAGGTCCTGAACATCTGGACGCAAAGCATCACGCCGGGCGTCAAGAAGCCCGTCATCGTCTGGATGCACGGGGGCGGATTCACCAACGGTTCCTCGATGGAAGCCTACGCCTATGAGGGCAAAAACCTCAGCGAATACGGCGACGTCGTCACCGTCAGCCTGAACCACCGGTTGAACATCCTCGGCACCCTGGACCTGTCGGCCTACGGCGCGGATTACGCCAACTCGCGCTACACCGGCACCGCCGACCTGGTGGCCGCCCTCCAGTGGGTTCACGACAACATCGAGGCCTTCGGCGGCGATCCCGGCAACGTGACCATCCACGGCCAGTCGGGTGGCGGCGGCAAGGTCGCCCGCATGCTGTTGACGCCGGCCGCGCAGGGCCTCTTCCACAAAGTCGTGGCCCAAAGCGGCGGCAGCCTGAATTACCGCGAGACCGACCCGGCCAAGAGCATCAAGACGCAGCAGATGATCGCCGCCGGCACTCTGAAGAACCTGAACCTCTCGGGCAGCCAGATCGACAAGCTCAAAGCGGTTCCCTACCAGCAACTGCTGGCCGCCGGCAACGCCGCGCTACAGGCGGTGGCCAAGGAGGCCGGTCTTGCGCGCGCCTCCTGGGATGTCATCGCCGACGACAAATACATCATGCGCGAAATCTGCGACTGGGCCCACGACATCCCGCTCATGACCGGCAGCGTCTTCAGCGAACAATCCGGCACGCTCCACTTCGGCGACGGCCGCAAGAACGAATGGAGCCAGGAGGAAATCGACGCCGCCCTCTCCAAGGCTTACGGCGACAAGAAGGATGCCATCGTCGCCGAGTTCAAGGCCCTCTATCCGCGCAAGAAGACCCAGGACGTGCTCTATTACTCTGCGTCCTCGCGCGCGGGCGTCAAGCAGAAACTCGCCCGCAAACTCGAGAAGGGCAAGACGCCGGTCTACAGCTACGTGTTCGCCTATGAGGCCCCGGTCAACGGCGGCATCACGGCGTTCCATTGCGCCGAGATCGCCTTCGTCTTCCATAACCTCGCCGATCCGCGCGTGAAGCTGTCGGTGGGCGGCGCCGCCGACGCTATGGCGCTCCAGGACAAGGTTGCCACCGCCTGGCTGAATTTCGCGAAAACCGGGAACCCCAGCCAGCCCGGCCTCGAATTCAAGCCCTACACGCCGCAGGACCCCCAGACCATGGTGTTCGATTCGGTCAGCGAATGCCGTGCTTACAACGACGACAAGTTGATGTCGCTCATGCCCCCGCCGGCCCCGCGCCGCGGGTAGGCAGCACCTCTTTCGGGGCCGTTTCGCTTCCGCGTGGCGCGGCGGCCCCGCCCTCTACGACGCGGGTTCCAGAACCGCCGACATCGACCCCTTCGAATTGGGCATGCGGGGATCCGCGCCATAGGCGTGGATCTGGTCGCGTGCAAACTCGGCTTGCGGCAACTCGCAGGTGATCACGACGGTGCGCCCCGTGGAATCGACCTCGCGGGCGTGCAGAAACGCCTCGGCCGCCGAGAACAGGAACAGCTTCCGCAACATCTCGATCACGTAGTCGTAGGTGTGCTCATCGTCGTCGAGCAGCACCACGCGGTAGAGCGGCGTCAGGCTCTCCTGTTCGTGTATGGCGGTTTCTGGAGCCGAGGCGGGTCGAGACATCAACCCAACCAGAGTACCGAACTCCGCCGCGTCATGGGAACACGGCTCAGGGCGTCTCCCGAGGTGCGCGGCGTTTCCCGCGACGCACCGATGGGCCGCCGCACCGCCAGGCTAGCGTCAAACTCATCGTGCCGCCTCCGTCTGGAGTTGTAGACGATGTTATCTGATGTTATCTTTAGTTTCGAAATATGCCGGAAGGCGATCATGAGTCCGCAGACCAAGTCTTCCTGTCGATACAATTCGGCGACGACGACGATCCGCCCCTAATGGTGCCGATTGATGATCCGGCCATCTTGGAGGATGACGAGCGAAAGCAGGCCCTGATCGACTCGGCGTGGCCGTCCTACGTTCATGGGATGTTTGCGCGCGACACCATGAACCCGGTGTTCATCCGGTCCCTGGCCGAGGACTTTTCCCGGGCCGTGCCGCTGGCAGACTTCGCAGCCCGTTTCCTGACACCCCGAATCGCCCAATATTACATCGACCGGGTGGAGAAGGAAATGCGGGCGCAAGGTGATGCGGTCGTCGATGCATATGCTAAGCATCTAAAGGTTGAAGGTAGGGGCACAGACGAAGTCACCATCGTCTTAGACTTTCCTGAAGGGTGGGAAGAGAAGGCTCGGAAGCGCCTTAACGATCTTACCGCGAGTTTCTTCGGCACCGACTCGCCCAACCCGGACCGCTGGTACCACTTCACCGAGTGGGTCTGGATCAATCAAGTGACTGCCGGGCTCGATGATCTCGCTTCGGAACTGGGTGAAGACGCGCTGGACGACATGCCGCAGAAGGTGTTCTGGGAGACGCTTCTGCACAGAATTCTTGAACACCCGGAAAGCAGTCTTCAACTCGGCCAGTGTATTCTTCGCTATGCAGAGATGATTGCCGACGTATTCGCGGAAGGAGTCGCTTCCGATGATGCGCCGATTTGGACGATTGAGTTCATGCTGGGTCTTCGCGACCAGCCGCCCGACGGACCTTCCAGGACGCAGCCGGATCATCGTGTCGTCGCGGTGGATTTCAGCCGACTGCTGACTGCAATATCGGCTCAGCCAGATGATCTCTATCGCCTCTCTCCCCGCAGGTTCGAGGAACTGGTGGCGCACATTTTCGAGCGATTCGGCTACGACGTGGAGTTGACGCCTCGAACGCGAGACGGCGGCTTTGACATTGCGGCGGTTCGGAAATCTGAGGCCGAAATCCGTCTCTTGATCGAGTGCAAGCGCTACGTTCCGCCACACAAGGTAGGCCGACCCATAGTCCAACAAGTCCATGGCGTTTTGATGGACCGCAAAGCGG
>CAZVIK010000032.1:23246-28232 GCA_964627045.1 uncultured Solibacteraceae bacterium
ATCGCCACGACCTCAACCTTCACAGCCGATGCGCGGGCATTTCTGGCGGCCAATCACTGGAGGATCGAAGGCAGAGACAGCGTGGGACTCCTGGAGTGGATAGAGGTCGTGCGCTGTAAAGGCATCTGAGATGCAAGCCTGCTGCATCGGAGGGCCTCACGGGTCGAACGTATAAGAAGCCTGTCGGGATGGTGATTCAATTTCCGCCCGAATCATCGGCAATCTGAGAACTGGGGTGGACGGCGTCCCCTCGCCGCCCCGCCCCACCGGGTCGCCCGCCCATCGCAACTTCCAAACTTGGGCAACCCGCCCCGTTTCCGCTACAATACAATCGAAAGGGGGGCGAAACGGATTCGACGGGATTGAATTGTTGTCGAGAGGCGTGCCGGGTTCCGAGCTCCCGTTAAACGATCGGAAAACCAAAACTGCCAAAACGCAGTTTGCATACGCAGCCTAATTAATTAGGTTGCCGCCCCGGTGGCTGAGCCCGCGCGGCCATCGTACGGCGTCATCTTGTGGGATAGGTCGAAGGCTTCGGTCCGGAGCCGTAGGCCGAGATCAACCGGACTAGGCCGCAGCCGCTCTTGCCGGCTCTGAGGCGGCGGCCGAAAACACCGAACCGGCTACGCACGTAGGCTCTTTACGGCAGGCTTTCTCGGACGCGGGTTCGACTCCCGCCGCCTCCACCACTCCATCCGACGCGCTTTCGCGCCGCCGCCGGCTTCCTGCTTCCCCCGCCGCTACAACTGCTTCAGCGCCTGGATCGTCTGGCGGATCTGCGCGGCCAGCGCGTCCAGCGCCTTGGCCACCGGCGCCACCTGCGCCTGGGCTTCTTTCATGCGCCCCGCTTCGACGGCTTCGCGAATCGCCGGGAGGGTCTTGGCGCTATAGCCGGTGTAGGCGCCGGGCGCATAGATCTGGTGGCGGTACCACGCGCGTCCCGGCAACCCCTCGGGCGAAAGCAACGTTCGCTCGGAGCGGTAGAGCAACTCGTTGGCCGCGGCCAGCCTCGCCTCCGGAGCGCGCCCGGCCCTGGCGAGCGCCTTGCCGAACTCGGTCTCATACCGCCGGGCGAGCGAGTCGAGCGCCGCCAGCCGGGTTTTCAGCGGCGCAACGTCGATGCGGCTCTGCCGCGAGGCCGCCAGCTTCTCCACTTCCCCGGTATATCCTTGGACCGCGCGCACGAACGCCCCGTATTCGAACGGCAGCAGCGGCGCCTCGCTCAGCCGTAACATCGAGGTCGCCATCACCTGCGCCAACCCCTTGCCGAACTGGCCCGTCGGGTCGCCGAAGCGGCTGTACCAGGCCCAGGAATCGTAGATCGAATGGTACACGCCTCCGGACTCCTCGTCGGAGAACCCGAGGTTCAACACCGGGATGCCCGCGCGATGAATGAACGGCGCGTAGTCGCTCCCGGAACCCGGCGCGCCCAGCGGAGGACGCGCCGCACCCGCTCCTGCGCCGCCGCGCCCGGGACGCGTCACCTCGGAGAGCTTCTTGCCGCTGCCTGGATCTTCCACGTCCTCCAGCACGCCGCTAAGAAAACGCTCCAGCATCGACGATCCGGCGGCGTTCAAATAGCCCTTCCCGTTGGAGTCGGAGTTCAAATACGCGACGGTCTTGGCCGAAAGCTCCGCCTCGTGTTTCTCCAGCCACTCGGTGGAGCCCACCAGCCCAAACTCCTCGGCGTCCCACAGCGCGAATACGATCGTGCGCTGCGGCCGCCAGCCGGTGCGCGCCAGCTCGCCCAGCGCCCGCGCCGTCTCCAGCACGGCTGCGGCTCCGCTGAGCGGGTCGCTCGCGCCGTTCACCCAGGCGTCGTGGTGATTGCCGTAGATCACCCATTGATCCGGAAACCGGCTTCCGCGGAGCGTCGCGATCACATTGTGCACCGGCCGGATCTGCTGATCGGACTCCACTTGAAGCCTCACCACGGCCGGTCCCGGCCCAATCCGGTAGGTCAACGGCAGCGCGCCGCGCCACGGCTCGGGCGCGAGCGTGCCGCCCAGGTTCCCGAGCAGCGGCAGCGCGTCCTCGTAGGAAATCGGCAGCACCGGAATCTTGAGCAGCGTCGCCGCCTCGGCCGGATTCAAACGCCTCGCGCCCGGTTCGGATGCCCAACCCGGGGTGAGGGGATCGCCCAGGTACAGCGGCATGTCCACGACGCTGCCGCGCTGCACGCTGGCCTGCGGCCGGTAAGCTCCCTTCGGATAGACGTCGCCCTGGAAGTAACCGTCGTCCCGCGGATCTGAGTAAATGATGCACCCGATCGCGCCGCGCTCAGCGGCGGCCTTGGGCTTGGTCCCGCGCCAGCTCCGCCCGTAGCGCGCGATCACGATCTTACCCCGCACGTCGATCCCCGCCCTGGCCAGCGCGTCGTAGTCCTCAGGAATGCCGTAGTTCACGTACACCAGCGGCGCGGTCACGGTGCCGGAGCCAGAGTAAGCGTTGTAAGTGGGGAGCTGGCCGGCGTCGCCCGAATCGGGGTCTTCCGGCAGAACCGGCTCGGCCAGCCGGGCGCGATAGGAAACCGGCGCGATCAACTCCAGCCGGCGCTCGGTGGGATAAGGGAGCAACGCCTCGAACGTCTCGATGCGCGCCTCGTACCCCCACTGCCGGAACAACCCGAGGGCGTACTCGGCGACGGCGCGCGATTGAGGAGAGCCCGCCGCGTGCGGCTCGCGGCTCATCTCGCGGACGTATTCGTGTATGCGAGCCGGCTGGGGAACGGCGCGGGCCTTTTCCTCCAACGCCCGCTGCGCGGGCCACGCCTCGGCGGGATACCCGCGGATCGGACCCTGCGCCTGGAGTAGCGCCAGCGATAAGGCGCCGCAAACGAGCGTCTTCACCGGCCGGTCCTCAGGAAGGCGAGAAACTCGGCCGGATCGCGTGTGAGCCCGGCAAAACTGGCGATGGTTTTTTCGTCGGCGTCGAGAATGGCGTAATAGGGAATGGCCACGGTGTCAAACCTGCCGGTAAGGATTTTTTGATTCGCTTCGGAGGCGGCGTCGGTGCCGTCGGTGTACAACTCCACCAGCACGAACTCGTCGAGCGCCGCGGCGATCTCCGGCCGCGGGAACATGTTGCTCTTCATCCAGTGGCAGTTGGTGCAGGCGTATCCGGTGAAGTTCAGGAAAATACGCTTGCTTTCGGCACGCGCGCGCGCCAGCGCCTGCGCGTAGTCGTTCTTGATCCAGGCCGCGTGCTGGCCGGGGGCCAGCGGCACGTAGGCGTCCAGTTCCCCGAGTTTCCCGCCGAACATGCCCGGCGCCAGGCTCAGGGCGAAGGCGAGGAACGCCGTTCCGATCAGCAAACGCGCGGTGCCCGGCTTGTCGTCGGCGCCTATGCCCTCCATCCGCAGCAGCCCCAGGAGGTACAAGCCCGGCAGCGCGAACAGTACGATCCACAGCGCCAGGAAGCGTTCCCGCGTGAGCACGTTCCACTGCATGACGGCGTCTACGTTGCTCGCGTACTTGAGCGCCGCCGCCAGGATGACGAAGCCCAGTACGATCTTGACGCGGCTCATCCAGCCGCCGCTCTTAGGCAGGCGCGCCAGGTATGACGGAAACAGCGCCAGCAGGAAGAACGGCAGCGCCAGCCCCGAGGCGAACGACACCATGCCCACCAGCGGGCGTACGCCGCCGCCGGACACCGATCCCGCCAGTAGCGTGCCCACGAACGGCCCCACGCAGGCGAAGGCGGTCAGCGAGAACGTCAGGCCCATCACCAGCGTTCCCAGCAATCCGCCGCGGCGGCTGGCGCCGTCCATCCGGGTGAGCAGTCCCGAAGGCAGCGTGATCTCAAACGCCCCGAGCAGGCTCAGCGCGAACACGAAAAAGATCGCCGTAATGAACGCGTTTACCCACACGTTCGAGCCCATCTGCACCGAACCGAACGGGCCGAGCGCGGCCGTCGCCACCAGGCCCAACGTCGTGAACAGCACGATGATTCCCAGGCAGAAGACCAGCGCCTGCGCCACGCTCTCGCCGCGCGATCCGCCCTGCCGGTTCAAAAAGAACGACACCGTAATGGGGATCATCGGGAAGACGCAGGGAGTGAAGACGGCGGCCAGTCCGAAGCCGAAGGCGATCAATACGAACGAGCCGAGACCCTGCACCTGGCCGCCTCCCTGCGCGGCCGGCGCCGGAGATGCGGCCGGCATACCCACGTTCGCCGGCCGCCCCGGGTCAAAGAGGAGATAGCCCGCGGGCACGGAAAAAGCGGCCGTTCGGGCCGCCGGATCGAAGCGAATCGCCGTCGTTGCGGTCTTGCGCACCGGCAGCAGGCACTGCTTCTCGTCGCACGCCTGGTAGCGCACCTGCGCGGTGATTTCGACGCTTCCGGCGGCGTCCTTCGCCAACTCGACCGCCAGGTAGAAGACCGCTTCTTTCTCGAAAGTCTCCGTGTCGGTTTGGAAGTTCGGGTCGAACTTGACCGAAGGAGCGGGCTGGTAAACCTCGAACCCGGCCACGGCGGGGTTCTCGGCGATGCGCACCGTCGTGGGAATGGGCCCCTTCGGCGTGGAGAGCGAATACAGGTGCCAGCCGGGCTCAATCGTTGCCGTGAGGCGCGCCGCAACAATGGCTCCGGGTGCGGCCGATTCTTCGGCTGCCAACGACCACTGCACCGGGTCCAATCGCTGCGCCCAGACGGCGGCCGCCACCGCAAAAAGGAGTGCAACGGCTGGCGCGAGCCGCCTCATGTCAGTCCGCCTGCGCGGCCACCAGCGAGTGGGCGCTCCAGCGCTGGAGCTCGTGTTCGATGCGGTCGTTGATCTTGCCGTTGGAGAACTCGGCGGCCACACGTACCGCATTCTTGATGGCGTTGGCGTTGGAGCGTCCGTGGGCGATGATACATACGCCGTGCACGCCGAGCAGCGGCGCGCCACCGTACTCGGAGTAGTCCAGCCGCTTGCGGAAACCGGCGTAGGCGTTGCGGGACAGAACGTAGCCGATCTTGCTTGCGAGAGTCTATTCCAGCGACACC
>CAZVIK010000033.1:0-27614 GCA_964627045.1 uncultured Solibacteraceae bacterium
CATGGATGTGAAGCCGTCCTACGGGCTGACCGACCAGCAGGTGGAAGCCATGATCCGGGAGTCCATGGAGATGGCCGAGGCGGACTTCAAGGAACGCCAGGTACGCGACGCGCGCGTGGAGGCCGACCGCATCCTGGGCGCCGTCGAAAAGGCCAAGACTTCGGCGGCTTACACGGGCTTGAGCCTGGCCGAGAGGGAACAGATCGAGATGGCGGTACGGCGGCTGAGGACCGAGTACCACTCGGTGGATCACCTGGCGATTCGCGCGGCCATCGAGGCGCTGGACAAGATCACGATGAAGCTTGCCGAGAAGATGATGGACTCGGCCGTCTCCACCGCGCTGAAAGGAACCAAGCTCTGATGCCGCCGCTCACCTGGAACGACGCCGAGGGAATCGCACTGGCGCTGCTGGAAGCGCACCCCCAGACCGATCCGCTGACGTTGCGCTTCACCGATCTTCACCGCTGGATCACCCAACTGGAGGGCTTTGGCGACGACCCGGCCGCATCGAGCGAAGGCAAGCTGGAAGCCATCCAGATGGCCTGGTATGAGGAGTGGAAAGAGGAGCGGTAGACACGCGCGGCCCCGGGCCGGAGCGGCCTTTTTGCGCGGCGGCGTTTCGGTTGCAGCGGTCTTGGTCGTGTGATATCCATAGAGTAACGTCGGGCCTGTAGACCGCAAGATTCTCCGGAAACGGCAGCCTTCGACACCAGGAGTCATACCGTGGATACCGCTAACCGCAAACTTATCCGCCCCAGTCTGGACGGTCCGAAGGAGCAGGCCGCCGCGCGCCGCACGTCCAAGCCGAAGACATCCCCCCCCGAACAGACGCACGCCGAGAGCTTTTACTATCTGAAGCAGATGCAGGCCAAGACGCCGATGGTCGTGGTGCTGGAAGACGGCGAAGAGATCCACGGCGTCATCGAGTGGTACGACCGGTGCTGCCTGAAGGTAAACCGCGAAGACGGGCCGAATCTGCTACTCTACAAATCCTGCATCAAGTACCTGTACAAGGCCTAGCAGGACTTCTTCCGCAACGCCAGGCGTTCAGCCCTGCGCCGGGACGCCTGCTCGAACCGCCGTTTCTCGTCTTCGGTCTCCGGGATCACCTGCGGAATGGGGACGCTCTTCCGGTTGTGGTCGATGGCGACGAACGTCAGGTAGGCCGACGAGGTGTGGCACAACTCGCCGGTGAGCAGGTCCTCGACGAAGACCTTTACGCCTACCTCCATCGAGGTGTGAAAGACGCGGTTCACCGACGACCGCAGGATCACCAGTTGCCCCACCTGGATGGGGTGAAGAAACGTCATGTAGTCGATCGACGCGGTGACCACCACGGACCGCGCGTGCCGCATGGCGGCCATCGCGGCGGCCAGGTCGACCAGGTGCATCACCTTGCCGCCGAGCAGCGTGCCCAGGGCGTTGGTGTCGTTGGGCAAGGCCAGTTCCGCGTACTCGGAAACCGACTCGCGCACATAGCGTGGTTCCATCGCGGGTATCTTATCATGGAGGAGTCACGGGAACGGACGATGCCGGCGGACCGACTGGAAGCGCTGCGAGGGATTCTGAAGGACAACCCGGCGGATGCTCTTGCGCGCTATGGACTGGCGATGGAACTGGTGAAGCGCGGGGAGTTCGACGCCGCCGTGGCCGAGTTCCGCGCCTTGATCGAAGTCAAGCCCGATCACGCCTACGCTTACTTCCATGCGGGGCAGGCGCTGGAAAAGCTGGGCCGCCTCGGGGAGGCCCGCCAGGTCTATCAAGACGGCGTGGAGGCGGCTTCGCAAAAAGGCGACAGCCATGCGCGGAGCGAACTGGAAGCGGCCATCGTGCTGCTCCCGCCGGAGTCCGCGTGAGCGAGGCGGCGGTCAGGCTCGCGCGCCGAGATGGCGAAGAACTTGTTCCGCCAAGCCGGGGAGCCTCTCCTCCAGCGCGGGGGACAACTCGAGGGTAACCGCGGCGGAATCCACAGCGACGGCCAGCAGCGTGAATCGCACGCCGCGAAGCTCCGGGTACAACATACGCAGCAGCTCGAGGGCGCCGACGGCCGCCATCTGGTGTGCGCCCGGCTGATCGGTGGCTAGTCCGGACATGTCGTCCTCGAACGCCAGAAGCTCGCCGGCGCGCGCGGGCTCCAGCATGGCGTCGAGCAACGTGACCCGCGCCCGGCTCCGGAAGTTATCGGCCTGGTCCAGCAGATCGGCCCCCGCCCAATAAAGCTCCACGTCCGCCGGCAGCCGCGGATCGGAACCGAGGGCCTCCAGTAGCCGAGCGGCGACGCCATCGTCGCCCATCAGCGTGTTGCCGAGCCCCACCACCAGGTGCGGCTTCATGCCGTCTCGTCCCGGATGGGCGAGGAAGCGGCCGGAAGCCGGACGGTGAACGTCGTGCCCCGTCCGACTTCGCTTTCCACGCCGATGGTCCCGCGGTGCGAGGTCACAATGCCGTAGGTGATCGACAGTCCCAGGCCGGTTCCCTGACCGCTGGGCTTGGTGCTGAAGAAGGGGTCGAAGATGCGCCCGATGGCGTCCGGTGGGATGCCGCGGCCGGTGTCCGAGATGGCCACGACCACCGAGTCGCCGGCCGACCGGGTCACGATGGTGATGGTCCCGTGGCCGTCGATCGCCTGGGCGGAGTTCACGATGATGTTCATGAAGACCTGCTGCATCTCGCCGCGGTTGGCCATGACGGGCGGGAGATCCGGGTCGTACTCCTTCACGATGGTGATGTTGAAGAAGCCGGCCTGGCGGCTGATGAGCGACAGCGTTTCGTCCAGGACCTTGTTCAGTTCCACCAGATCCGCGCCCATGCGCGACTGCCGCGAGAACTCCAGCAGGCCCTTGACGATGTCGCGGCAACGCTGGCTCTGGGTGACCACTTCCTGGAGGTTTTCGCGGTTCGGGTCGTCTTTGGGCAGGTCCTCCAGGGTGAGCGAAGTCAGCGCCAGGATGCCGCCGAGCGGATTGTTGATCTCGTGCGCCACGCCGGCGGCCAGCATGCCGAGCGAAGCCAGGCGTTCGCTTTGCGCGACGCGGACCTGCATGGCCACCAATTCGTCGGTCCGTTCCCGGACCTTTTGCTCGAGGGTGCGTCCCCATTCCTCCAGATCGGCGCGCATGGCGCGGAGGCTCTTCAGCATCGTGTTGAAGGACTCGGCGAGCAACTCGATCTCGTCCCGTCGCGCCCCGCTGTCGATTTCGACGTCCAACCGGCCGGCGGCGATGTTCCGCGTGGCCGCGACCATCTCCCCAACCGGCTTGGTGATGTGGTGGATCTCGTAGTAGGTGGTGGCGATGATGACGCAGAAGGCCAGCGTCGCCAGGACGAAAAACGATACAAAGAGCCGGTCCCGGATGGAGGTGTAGGAGCGCTCGAGCACGCCGACATAAAGGATGCCGATGATGTTCCCGCTCATATTGCGGATCGGCTCGTAGCGGGAGTAGTACCAGTCGTTGACCACGAAAGAGCGGCCGCGCCAGACAATTCCGCGGTCGAGCACCGTGGTAGCCACCTCGTCCATGACGCGAGTGCCCAGGGCGCGCTCGCCGGTCAGGGCGCGGACGTTGGTGGCGATGCGCACGTCCTGCTGGAAGATCGTCACCGTGCCGATGTCGCGGCCGTCATACTGCTGTCCGGAGAAGACCAGCTCCCAGACGCGATCGACGATGGTGTAGTTGCGATTGAGAAGGACGCCGCCATAGAGCGCTCCCAGAATCTCCCCGTCGGGGCCGCGCACGGGCGTCGCCGCCACCTGCACCAGTCCGGAGGTCAGCTCCGTTTTCTGTGTGGGGCGGGCGCGGCGGGTCGGCACGAACTGTATGCGCGCCTGTTCGGGCAACCGGGGGTCTTCCCGCTCGAGCATGTCCGCGCTGAGCACCTCGGTTCCGGCGGCAAGGTTGCCGGCCAGAGCCGACGCTACTTCGGGGATGGAAGAGACCGCGTCGCCGGTGGGGGTGAGCCGCGAACAACGCAGCACGACGCGGCCTTCGCGGTCGGTCAGCGTCAAAAAATCGAACTTCCCGTCCTTGCGGATTCCCTCCAGGTAGGAAAGCAGCGGTTCGCTACGCTTGGCAGCCAGATACTGCGGGATGGTGGTGCCCGAGGCCGCCATCTGCACGGTCAACCGGAGGGACTGAAGCTGCTCCTCGTATACGGTCCGCGTGGTGACAAAGATGTTGTCCACGCTCCGGCGAACCTGAGCGAGGATGGTCGAGATGACGATGTAGGACCCGACGACGGAGGCGACCAGCCCGCCGATCCCCAAGACCACCAGGTAGTGGGAGATCAGTTTGGCCTTCAGGGACCGGCGGGCGAATGGGAGGCTAAGGGGCATTGCGCCGGCGAACCAGGTGCACGGAGCAGGAGATGCAGGGATCGTACGCGCGTACGATCATCTCCAGTTTCTTGGTGAGCGCATCGTCGCCGTCTCCCGCGTTCTGCTCGGCCGTGCGGCGCAGGTGATCCTCGACGCTGGCGGCGTTGAAGGCCGTAGGAGTGATGACGTCGGCCGCCGTCAGACGGCCTTGCGCGTCGTAACTGTAGCTGTGGACCAGCGTCCCCCGGGGCGCTTCGGTCACGCCCGTGCCGGTGCCGGCGCGTACCGTCACCGCCACCGGAGCCTCGTCGCGGAGACCCTCGGCCAGGATGCGGTTCACGGTCTCCAGGGCGCGGTGGATGTCGTAAACCAGTTCCAGCGCCTGCGCCTTGTTGTTGTCCATGGGGTTGCGGCTCGGCAGCGTCAGACCGAACTTCTTACGGGCTTCGGTGGTGACGCCGTTGATGGCCTCCTCGTTCACCACCAGCCGGGCCAGCGCGCCGACCATGAACGGCTTGCCGTCGAAGTAGCTGTGCTTGGCGTGGGAGTGCGCCACGGTGCGCTCGTTGGCCAGCGTCCGGTAATCGGCCGCCTTCACCGGCACCGTCTTCCCGCCGGCCTTCACGCCGATCTCGGCGCCCGCGTAGTAACCGTAGCCGAACTCCTTGGTGGGCCGGAGGGCGGCGAATACCGTTTCCTTGTCGCAGAAGTCGGCTGGAGGCAGCGACGCGATCAGGTCCACGACCGTCCCGCACGCTTCGGCCGCCCACTGGAGCTCGGCCCGCAGCGCCACCAGTTGCTCGGTGGTGGGGAGCTTGCCGAAGCCGCCGACGACGGCGTTGACCGGATGCACCGCCCGGCCGCCGATCACCTCTTGAATCGTGTTGCCGAGCTTCTTCAGGCGCAGTCCCAGCCGCGCGGCGTCGGGAAGATCCGCCGCCAGTGCGATGACGCTGGGGTAGTTCAGGTAGTCCGGCACCGCCAGGCAGAACACGTGCAGCGCGTGGCTTTCGATGTTCTCCCCGCGATACAGCAGGTCGCGGAGCATCTCGGTCTGCGGCGTAGGCTTCACGCCGAAGGCGTTCTCGGTGGCCTTGATCGACGACAGCGAGTGCGCCACCGAACAGATGGCGCAAATGCGCGAAGTGATCGGCGAGATGTCCTGGTAGCTCCGGCCGCGGGCCAGGGCCTCCAGAAGGCGGGCGCCCTCGAAAATGTCGAAGCGCACCGCGCCGACCGACTTGCCGTCCAGTTCGACGGTGACGCCGCCGTGACCTTCCACCCGCGCCAGGTGGTTGACTTTAATTGTTCTCGTCATCAGTTCCCCCCTCCCATCGGTGCGAAGGTGCGCAGCCGGGCGGCCACCTCGTCGCTCCCGTACCCCTTCTCGCGGAACATGGCCATGGCGGAAGCCACGTTGGCGTCCTCGGCCGGGCCGCGGCATCCCACGCAGGGCACATTCAGGCTCGGGCAGAGCGCGCCGCAACCGGCAACCGTCAGCGAACCGGCGCAGAACTTGCCCTGCTCGATCAACAGACAGTTGTTCTCCCGCATCCGGCACTCGGTGCAGACCGGGTACTTGGGATACAGCGGCGGGTCTCCCAGCAGCAGGCTGGCCACGGCCGCGACGATCTGGCTCTTCTCAATCGGGCAGCCGGTGATGTTGAAGTCCACCTTCACGACTTCGTGCAGCGCGCGGGCCGGCATGGTGTCGAAGCCGGTTCCCAGGCCGCCGTAGACCTCGCCCACAAGCTTCGGACGGTCCACGTAGCGGTCCATGGCGGCGACGCCGCCCCAGACGGCGCAGGTGCCCAGCGCCACCAGCATCTTGCTTCTTTCGCGGATCTTCTTCAGCGTCGTTTCGTCGCGCTTGCTCAGCACGGCGCCGTCCACCAGCGCGATGTCCAACTCGCAGGAGGTGTCGTTGCCCGAAGATGCCATCAGGAAGTCCTTGATATCGACCAGCTCGACGAGCTGCAATAGTTGGTCTTCGCAGTTCAGGATCACGAGCTGATCGCCGGCGCAGCCGGTCAATCCGAATACTCCAAGTTTTGGTTTCGCCATCAGATCATCTCCGGTAGGTTAATCGCGTCCCAATACGTGAAGATGGGCCCGTGCAGGCAGGTCAGTTTGTACCCCACCGAGCAGTGGTTGCACTTGCCGACGCCGCACTTCATACGCCGCTCGAGCGACATCAGGATCCGGTCCTTCGAGAATCCCAGCTCCAGCAGGCGCTTCAGCACGTAGCGGTAGACGACCGGAGGTCCGCAAACCGCGGCATAGGTGGTGTGCGGATTCAACGTGACGTGATCGAACAACTTGGGCAGTAACGCGATGTGATGCTTCCAGGTGAAGGAAGGATCCGAATCGACCGTGAGCAGGCACTTCATGTCCGTCCGGTCGACGAGCGAGGCGAGTTCCTCGCGGAAAAGCATCATCGGCGGGGTCTTGACGCCGTACATCAGGGTGACGTTGTTGAAATCGTCGCGGTTGTCCAGCGCATACCACAGCACGCTGCGCAGCGGCGCCATGCCGAGGCCGCCCGCCACGATGAGCAGGTCGTTGCCCATCATCTGCTCGATCGGGAAGCCGTTGCCGTAAGGTCCGCGCAGCCCGACGACGTCGTTGGTCTGCATGCGGTACAGCGCGTTGGTCACCCGGCCGACGCGGCGGACGCAGAGTTCCAGAATGCCGGGACGCGACGGGGAGGAGGAGATCGAGATCGGCGCCTCTCCGGTTCCCGGAACGCTGAGCATCATAAACTGCCCCGGCCGGTAGTCGAAGCCGGCGGCGATGCGGTCGTCCAGGAAACGCAGGGTGAAGACGTAGTTGTCCTCCACCATCTTGTAGATGCGGACGATCCGCGCCATATGGGGCTGATACGGATTCTGAGCCATGGTGGCCTGGCTCGCGGGGGCCTCACTTAGCTGGAGCATTTTCTTCCATCCCTCGCAATCTGGCGATCACGTCGCTAATATCGATATTCACCGGACAGGCCGAAATGCAGCGTCCGCAGCCCACGCAACTGGGACGGCCGTACTCGGCCACGAACCCGCGCTGCTTGTGGTAATAGCGGAACTTGATGCGCGCCGCGCGGCCGTGGCGGAAATCCTCCCCGCCGGCCACCACCGCGTGCGTCGAAAACAGGCAACTGTCCCAGGAACGGCTGCGGCTGCCCTCGCGCTTGCCGAGCGCCACGTCGTCGGCCACGTCGTAGCAGTAGCAGGTGGGGCAGACCATGCTGCAGCTTCCGCAGGAGAGGCACTTCTCGCCGAGGTCCTTCCACAGCGAGCTGTCGTACTCCATCTCGAAGATCTCGGGAAGGTCGCGGATCTCGACGTCAAGCTTGAAGGCCTTGTGCTTGGCGCTGGAGCGCTTCTTGTACTCCTCGTAGTCGGCCTTGGCCATCGGCTCAAACAGCGGGCCGGTGGCTAGCACCATGTCGTCGCCGAGCGCCGTGCCCACCATCACCAGGTAGAAGTCGCCCAGGTCCTGGAAGAACAGGTCGAAGCCGCGATCGACGAAATCGGCGCGCATGGAGCGGCAAAAGCAGTGCTCGTCCGGAGTGCAGTCGATCCCGATGATGGCGATGTTCTTGCGGCGCCGCTGGAAGTAGGTGTCGTTGTACTTGCCGCCAAACACCTGGTCCAGGATGTTGAGGCCGTAGATGTCGCAGGGGTGCACGCCGAACAGGATGATGCGGCGGTCGGCATCCGCCTGGCAGGCGACGTAGCCTTGTCCTTCTTTGTATTCGAACAGCGTGTCTTTCGGCGGCAGGAAGTACTTCTTCGGCGGCAGAATGGTGCGCGGATAGTCCAGCCGCGCTTCCGACCACAACGAAAGGCGCTTGAAGGCGTACTTCCCGTTCTGCTCGACCGGAGCGTGAACCTCGCCGAACTGCTGCACGACCGACGCGAAGAAGTCCAGGTTCTCTTTGGCTAACCGGAGCACTTTCATGACGCCACCTCCTTGGAGGCCGCCAGGCCCAATGTCTGGTTGACCTTCTCGAGCAGCTCGGTCAGATCGACCGGCTTGGCGAAGAAGGCGTCGTGCGCCAGCCAACTCGCCTCGGGGTTGACGCGGAAGCCCGGCACCACCGAGTACAGCGACGTGAGCACGAAGATAGGCGTCTTCTCCAGGCCCGGCGTATGCCGGATCTCCTGCACCGTGAAGAAGCCCTCGGTTCTCTCGCGCATCACCACGTCCATCAGAATCAGGTCGGGGCGCTCCGCCTTGGCCAGCTTCACACCCTCTCCGCCGTCGCTGGCGCGAAAGACCTGGAAGCCGTGGGACTCCAGGAAAGACGACATGGCTTCGCTGAAGTCCACGTCGTCATCGACAATCAGTATTTTCTTGTTTAAGGGCATTATCGGACCTTCCCAAGCTATCGACTATTGCGGGCGCTCCTGCCAGGCGAGAAGCCTCACCCGGAACGTGGAGCCCACGCCTTCTTCACTCTCGACGGCGATCGATCCACCCAACTCGTTGACGATTCGCCGCGTGATCGCCAGTCCCAGGCCGGTGCCGGACGTCTTTTTGCCGTCCTGGATGCGGAAGAACTCCTGAAACAGCATCTGCCGGTACTTTTCGGGGATGCCGATCCCGGTGTCGGCGACCGAGACCACAATCTCAGCGGGCGTGCGCTCGGCGGTGACCGTCACCTTTCCGCCCGGCTTGTTGTACTTGATGGCGTTGACCACCAGGTTGTCGAAGACCACACTGATGCAACTGGCGTCGCCGGCCACGGCGCACTCCTCCTCGGGGAGGGTGCCTTCCAGCGAGATTCCCTCGGCGGCGGCCAGCACTTCGTAGGTCTTCAGGATTTCGAGAATCGTCTTCTTCAGATCGACCTTCACGCGCGGCCCGGCCAGTTGCCCGCCTTCCAGCTTGGACAGCGTCAGCCAGTCGCGGATGATGGCCTGGATCTCCTCGGTGCGCACGACGCAGCGGTTCAGCCATTCCTTCAGCTTCACCGGGTCGGGGTTGTCCTGGCGCCGCAGCACGTCCAGATACTGATGAATCGCCACCAGCGGCGTCTGAAGCTGGTGCGAAACGAACGAGACGAACCGGCGCTTCAGAAGCTCGTGCTCCATCTCGGCGCTGTGGGAGGCCAGCACCAGGCGGCGGTGCTCCAGGCCGCGCTGCACGACCAGCCTCAGTTCGTCCGGCGAGAACGGCTTTGGGATGAAGTCGTAGGCGCCGTTCTTGATGGCCTCGACTGCGGTGTCGATGGTCGCGTATCCGGTGATCACGATGATGACGATCAGCGGATCGATCTCGTGGGTGCGCGCGACCACCTCCTGCCCGCTGATGCCGGGCATCTTGAGGTCCACCACCGCAAGAGCGGGCTTCAGGCGGGAGATGGCCTCCAGCCCGGCCGAGCCATTGTCGAAAACCTCGACGTGGAAGCCGGACTTGGCGAGGATCTTCTCGCAGGACAGCCGCATGGCGCGGTCGTCGTCGATCACGACGACGGTCAGCGGCGCGGGCACGGATGCGGCGTCGCCGGGCGGCACTGCGGGAACGCTCGGGTCGTGGGAGGGAGTCACTGCGGGCGCACCGCCTGCGCGCGCCGGTCCGACACGGCCCGTTCCACAACATCGAGGAGGACGGGGACGTCCACGGGCTTGGTCAGGTATCGGTCCGGACGGATCATCTCGGCCTCCGGACACATGGCAAACAGTTCGTCGGGGCTCTGCGGGATGGAGGACAGCATGATCACCGGCACGTTGTGTATCTCTTCAAACGCTTCCTGATGCTTGATCGCCTGGCTCACGCCGTACCCCGCCGAGTCGCACTCCATCACGACATCCAGCAGTATGACGTCCGGCTTGCACTCGCCGGCCGTCTGAAGCCCCTCCTTCGCGCTGCCCGCCTGGCACACCTCGTAGCCCTGCGCTTCCAGGACGGTCTTCACCGAGATCCGGAAGTCCTCGTCGTCGTCGATCAGGAGCACTCTGGCACGCGCGGACATCTGCGTCTCCACACACCGGCCGGGCCGATTCTCCACCCAGCCTTAACTTAGGATTATAGAGTACTCTTATCCGAAACTGAAGCGCCCCCGAAACGCGCTGCGCGCAGCATCTGCGCGCCGGCCGGGAGGCCGCGGAATCGCTGCGCGAACGGCGCCGCGCCTAGAACGGAACGTCGTCGTCGCCGGCGCTGAAGTCGCCCGATGGCGCCTCTTCCGGCGGTTTGGAGGAAGGCCGCGGCCCGCTGCGCGCTGGAGGGCCGGACTGGGAACGCGTTTCATCGCCGGACCCGCCCTCGCCGCCGCGTCCGCCCACCAGGATGACGTCGTCGGCCACCACTTCGGTGGTGTAGACCTTCTTTCCTTCCTTGTCCTCGTAGCTGCGTGTTTGCAGGCGGCCTTCCACGTAGACCTGCCGCCCCTTGGTGAGGTAGTTGGCCACGTTTTCCTGGCGCCAGAGAACGACGTTGTGCCAGTCGGTCTCCTCTTTCCATTCGCCGGTCTGCTGGTCTTTCCACCGCCGCGCGGTGGCGACCGAGAAGGTTGTGCGGGCGGCGCCGCCGGTCGTGAAACGGGTCTCCGCGTCCCGGCCGAGATTCCCCAGGAGGATCACTTTGTTGACGCTTCGGGATGCCATACTTCCCTGCACTCTAGCACAAAGCCGGAGCGGCGGGCCGGGGTGGACGGCCGTTGTAGAATGGCGGATAGGACGGGTCCCGTAGTTCGCCGGTCGCTGGACACATGGCAGCCAACTCCATCCGCTGGTGTCTCTTCCTGGGATTGGGTTTCGCCGCGGCGTTTCCCTGCTCGCCGCAGGAGGTGATGGGAGGCGCGGCCGGGCAGGGCGCCGTGCGGCTGGTTCAGACCGACCTGGCGGCGCTCGAGTTCGAGGAATCGCGCCGGGACCTGCCGTGCGACGTCACGCCTGTGAAGCCCGTCCTCGGGTTCGACCTGCGCATGCACGCCGGCTACCAGGTCTCCGTCCCGTTGCGCGAGCTGGCCGGGCGCGAAAACCACCTCACGGTGATCTTCCGAGTGACCCTGGAGAACGCCAAGGACGAACCGGTCTACTTCACCCAGCGATTCCGCGTGCCGCCGATTGAAGAGGGCGCGCGCGGCGACACTTACCTGGACGGAGGCTTCGACCTGGGCGAAGGCAAATACCGCGTCGATTGGCTGATGCGCGATATGGCCGACCGCGTCTGCACGCACCATTGGAGCATCGAGGCCGCGCTCCCCTCGCGCGACCGGGACGTGACGCTCTCCCTGGCGCCGGGTCGGCTGGAGGCCAGCAGCCTCGAGCCGTTCCGGGAGGACGAGCCGGTACGACGGGTTTCCGGGAGCGGTGGCCTGAACGTGAAGGTGCTGATCAACTTCGCGCCGCCCAATTCCCGCTCGCCGGTGCTTCAGCCGCACGACCGGAACGCGCTGCTCGCGATCCTACGCAGCGTCGCGCGCGACCCCCGGATCGAACGCTTCAGCGTGGTGGCTTTTAACCTGCAGGAGCAGCGGGTGATTTTCCGGCAGGAAGAGACGGCCCGGGTGGATTACGCTGGGCTCGGCGACGCGCTGGGGTCGTTGAATCTCGGCACCGTGGACGTCGCCCGGCTGGCCAAAAAAAACAGCGACACCTGGTTCCTCGCGGACCTGATCCAGAAGGAGACGGCCTCGGCCGTGGCGGTCGATGCCCTGGTGTTCGCCGGGCCCAAGGCGATGCTGGATGCCAACGTGCCGGGCGAAGAGCTTCGCAAGGTGGGCCCTCTCCCCTACCCCATGTTCTATCTGAACTACGTCCTGAGCCCCGCGCTGACGCCCTGGAGGGACGCCATCGGGAATGTGGTACGGTACTTTAAGGGAACCGAATATTCGATCACGCGTCCAAGGGATATGTGGTTCGCGGTGAACGAAATGGTGTCGCGGATCGCACAGGTGCGCGCCGGCCGTCCTGCGGCGCTCGCCGGGGGTGGAGAATGACATCGGGGGTTATGGCCGCGCCGCGCGTGGCGGCGGCCGTCGGCCTGCTGCTGGCATCGGGCGTAGCCAACGCCCAAAACCGTTTATCTCCCAACAACTTAGCTCCGTTTGTGCCGACCCCGGAGCCGGTGGTCGAACGCATGCTCGAGGCCGCCGAGCTCAAGCCGGGCCAGACGCTCTACGATCTGGGCTGCGGCGACGGGCGCATCCTGTTCGTCGCGGCGCAGAAGTTCTCGGCCCGCGCCGTGGGCGTGGAGCTCTCCTCGAAACTGGTGAAGCAGACCGCCGACAAAGCCGCGGCGCTCGGGCTCCAGAACCAGGTCGAGGTGATCGAGGGCAACCTGCTCGAGGTCAGCGTGAAGCCGGCCGACGTGGTGACGTTGTACCTTCAGCGGCTCACCAACGAGAAGCTGAAGCCGATCCTGAAGAAGCAACTCAAGCCCGGCGCGCGCGTCGTCAGCCACGACTACGAGATCATGGGCTGGCGTCCGGAGAAGATCGAGACGGTCACCGTCTACCAGCGCCCGCACACGATCTACGTCTACCGCATGCCGCCGGTCGAATAGGGCGGCGCGGCTACACCACTTCCAGGATCAGGCACTTCAGGTAGTGCGTCTCGGGCACCGTCAGAAGGATGGGGTGATCGCCCGCCTGCGTGCGCCGCTCCAGCACGCGCAGCGAGCAGCCGGCATCGAGCGACGCCGACGCCACCGCTTCCAGGAAGTCGGCTTCGCTGAAGTGGTGGGAGCACGAGCAGGTCACCAGGATGCCACCCGTCCGCAGCAACTTCATCGCCCGCAGGTTGATCTCTTTATAGCCGCGCGCGGCGCCGTCCACCCCGGAGCGGGACTTGGTGAAAGCCGGAGGGTCCAGCACCACGGTCGAAAACTCGCGCCCGCCGGCCGCGTAACCCGCCAGCAGTTCAAAGACGTCGGCCCCCTGGAAGGTCACGTTCGAAATACCGTTGGCGTCGCGGTTGGCCTGCGCCAGCCGCAGCGCCGCGCCGCTGCTGTCCACGGTCTCCACCGACTCGCAGCGCGCGGCCATGTGCAGCGCGAAGCCGCCGCCGCTGGTGAAACAGTCCAGGGCGCGGCCCCGGGCGTAGCGCGCCGCCGCCAGGTAGTTTTCCCGCTGGTCCAGGAACATCCCCGTCTTCTGCCCGCGCAGCAGGTCGGCCGAGAAGGCCAGGCCGTTCATCCGCACCTGCACCATCTCGGGGACTTCCCCGGCAAGGATCTTGGTTTCCAGCTTCAGACCCTCTTTGGCGCGCACCGCCGCGTCGTGGCGCGCCACGACGCCGGCCGGTTCCAGCAACTCGAGAAGACAGGAGACGATCTCGGGGAGGGCGCGGTCCATCCCCTGGTCGAGCGCCTGCACGACGAGGTAATTGGCGTAGCGGTCCACCACCAGCCCGGGCAGCCCGTCGGCTTCCCCGAACACCACGCGGTAGGCGTCGCTCCCGGACACCACGCGCCGGCGCAGCGCGATGGCGGCCTCCAGCCGGCGCCGCAGGAAGCTCCGTCCTACGGCTTCCAGGCGGCGGCTGAGCAGGCGCAGAGAGATCTGCGAAGTCGAGCTGAAATGCGCCGTGCCGAGCGGCTTCCCGTTGGGGTCCACGACGGCGACGGCCTCGCCCGGCCCCGCATCGCCGCGGTCTACGATGTCGCTGGCGAAGATCCAGGGATGTCCCGAAGCGATGCGGGCTTCGGCCTTCCGGTTGACCCGGACCGTCGAACCCGGCCAGTGGCTCACACGCGCCCTAGCAGCCTGGCGACGCGCTGCTCAGTGGACGGATGTGTCGAAAACAGGCTCATCAACCCTCCTCCGCCAAAGGGCTTGATGATGAACATGTGCGCCGTGGCAGGCGACGCGTCCATGGGGATTCGTTTGGAATAGTGCTCCAGCTTTTGTAGCGCCCGCACCAGCCCGTCGGGGCTGCCGGTGAACCGCGCGGCGGCGGCGTCGGCGCCGTACTCTCGCGTACGCGAGATCGACATCTGTATCAGCATAGCCGCAATCGGCGCCAGAACCAACATAAAAATCGAGCCCAGCGCCCCGCCCCCGCGGCTGTCCTCGTCGCGGCTCCCGCCCATGAAGAACGCCATGCGCGCGATCATGGTGATGGCCGCGGCGATAGTCGCGGCCAGCGAACTGATGAGGATGTCGCGGTTGCGGATGTGCCCCAGTTCGTGCGCCAGCACGCCCTCCAACTCGCGGTCGTCCATCAGTTCCAGCAGGCCCGCGGTCACGGCCACCGACGAATGCGCCGGGTTGCGCCCGGTGGCGAAAGCGTTCGGGGACCGGTCCGGGACCACCCAAAGGCGCGGCATCGGCAGCCCCATCTTCATCGTGAGGTTCTGCACCATCGGCCCCACCCGGCGGTACACGGCCGCGTTTTCGGTCTCGCTCACCGGCTGCGCCGAATACATCCGCAGCGCGATCTTATCGGAGAAGAAGTAGCCGACGAAGTTCATCAGCCCGGCCAGAGCCAGGCCCATATACAGCCCCTGGCGGCCGGCCACCGCCTCGCCGCCCACCAGAAGCAAAGCGCTCAACGCTCCCAGGAGAACTACCGTCTTCACGCCGTTCATCTTGATTTCATTTTGACATGGGCGAGTTCGCTCGCGCCCGTCCAGGCAGGCGCGCCGGGCCCGGGGGCCGCCGCGTCACTGCGTCGCCGGACCCGATCGCCGCCGCCGGTTTGTCCGAAGGGTCCGGCAACGACGCACAAGCCGGCTTCCGCTTGCGAAGCCTCCCCCCGCCGCGGCCTACCCCCGCTTGCCGGCTCGCGCCGGAGGTGCGGCGGCGGGCGCCCGGCCGGGCCATCCGCCCGGCACGCCCTTGACGGCCCGCGCCTTGCGGTAGTCGAACACCACGCTGGCAATCTTCTCGCCGACGACCTCGATGCGCTTCAGGTCTCGCGTCCCGACACCGAGTTCCTCGGCCAGCCTGAGGGTGCTGTCGGCGTACTCAAACGGCTTCGTCCCGCGATCGGCCATCGGGTCGAAGCCCATCACCGCCGCGCCCACCGCGTCCACACACACCGTATTCAGCCCGGCCACCAGCACGTGCGGCTTCACATGGTATTCGGGCCGGCCGCCCACCTCCCCGCCGGTCATCGACTCGATGCCGTCGATCATCGCCAGGTGCACCGGACGCGCCGCCACCAGGTCGGCCACGCAACGCGGCACACGGTAGCCGCCCTCGCGCGGGCTGGAGGGGTCTTTCTCGGGAGGAGAACTCTTGGAAGGCTGCCGCGTCCCGGCATGAATCGGATTGCGCCCGCCGCGCGGAATCAGGCCCGGCTCGTCCTCGCCCGCTCCGTCGCCGTAAATCGTGCAGGGCGTGATGCCGAAGCAGTTCTTCATCGACATGGTGACGCCCGCCGTGCGGTGTTCCTTCAGCTTGCCGATGGAGACGAAGACGTCGCAGTCGTAGTAGGAGTGGTTCAGGTCGAAGGCCGGAAACAGGTGGCCTCCGTTGGGCACCGGGAACCGGTGATACTGTTTGCCCCGCCCCAGGAAGTTGGTGTTCTCGAACTCCAGCTTGGCGCGGCCCGCCGCACTGACGAAGTCGTTCGGCTCCCAGCCGGCCGAGATCATGTACTCTTCCAGCGGCTCGGCGGATTTCCAGGGGCTTTCGAGCAGCCGTATGCGCGTGGCGCCCGCCGCGGCCAGCAGTTGCACCGTCGCCCCGATGACATCCGGGTGCGTCCAGGTCGTATTCTGGATCGGCACAAAACCGACCCTCACGTCGGGGTTGCCGGTGAGATTCAGCTTGATGGCGACGGTCTTGCCCTTCACCAGCCGCCCCAGGCCGCCAAGCTGGTCGAACATCTTCCGCAATACCGGTTGGACGCCCGCCCCGTAAGAGTCGCAGCGGGCTAGCGCCACGGGTGAGGTGGGCGCCGCCGCGCGCAGCGGTCTTGGGAGCAACGCCGCGCCTGCGGCGGCCCCGGCCGTCACCAGCAGATCTCGTCGTCTCATCCCTTCACCTCCAACGCCGCGTAGATGCTGAACGCAGGCAGCCGGTACTCCACGTTGCCCGCCTCAGTCACCGGAGCGAGCGGGGCTGGCTCCGCGCCCAGCGTGTGAAACGCCACCGAACTGTGCGGCTGCGCGATCCGCAGGCTGACGTCCGAGGTGCCCTCGCCGCCAGAGCGGGCGCCCGCGCCGAAGCTCACCAGTTGAATCAACCCGTCGTTGCCCCGGGGCGCGGTCGAGTAGTGGACCCAGTAGGAGGAACCGTTGAACATGCGTACCGGGTCGTAGCGCCGGCTCACCAGGTTGTGGACGTCGGCGGCCAGGAAGTAGGGATCCTCCCATTCGCGCTCCGCCGTGGCGATGGAGCCCTTCCCGAGCGCACGCAGTTGGTAGCCCGCCACCGGGCAATCGAGCCCGCGCTCACCGGCGAACGCCGCCCCCGCCTGCCGCGAGACGATCAGCAACCCGCCGTCGCGCGCAAACGCGGTGAGCTTCGGCGCGATCTCCGCCGGCGGGGCGTCCGGGTCCAGCCATACCGCCGCGCGCAGGCCGCTGAGATCCGCCGCGGCCAGCCGCGAGCGGTCCAGAATGCGATAGAGCAGATTGCGGCGCGCCGCCAGGTTCAGGAACTCGGTGCCCAGGAACTCGTTGTCCCCGGCGAAGGTGGAGATCGCTCCGACCGGTCCCTGGTGCTGGAAGCCGCGCCACGCCTTCCGCTTCTCGAAGAACGAGAGCGTCTCGAGAATGCTGCGCCACAACTTGATCCCGCTGGCGCTGCCCGCGGCCACGGCGGCGGCCTGTTTGTCGTGCAGGAAAACGGGCCAGCGCGCGCCCGTAGCTGCGGCGTCTGCGATCGCGATGCGATAGGCGGTGTCGCTCGGCGGCGCTTCGTCCTTGGGCGGCTCAAACGCCAGCCAGATCTGTTTGGACGGAGCGCGAGCGGCGGCCAGCCGCGCCACCCAGGAGTTCGAGTCGATCCAGGGCGCTCCCGTAGGCCCGGACTGCGCCTGATCGCCTCCCCCCGCCGGCGCCGCCTGGATGCGCGGCCACACCAGACCGCTGACGGCGACGATGGGCGCCGGCGTCTCCCACTTGGCTTCCGCCAGCGGCGCAGCTCCCAGCGAGTTCCAATAGATCACCGACATCTTCGCCTTGCGGGCGGCCTCCGCAACGCTCCCGGCCGCGCCGGGCAGCAGCAGGCAGTTGATGGGACCGCCTTCGAGCAGGGCCACGTGCTGCGGATCTTTCCACGCGGCAGGCCAGCGAAAGGGCACAAGATCGGCCGGAGTAACGTCGGCAGCCATGGTTCCCCCCTTTCCTCAGTGTAAGGCTAGGAAAACTGCACCAGGTCCCACGGCTTGCGGTAGGCGCGCAGGTTGTACTTATTGGCCTCGGCGTCTCCCGCGAACGACCAGTTCTTCTCGTCCCACTTCAGCTTGCGGCCCGTCCAGTAGGCCACGTTGCCCAGGACTCCGATGGCCGTGGCCCGAACGCCCACCTCGATGTTCGGGAACGGGTCTTTGCGGGCGCGGACGCAATCCACGAAGTTTTTGGTGTGAAGCGGCGTGGATTCGTCCTCGTTTATGTGCATCCGCTCGGGTCGAACGTTCGGCCGGCCCGTTGCGGCGCCGGGATCCCCACCGCGCTGCCCGCCCCCGCGCGCCATTCCCGGAGCGGGTTCGGGATACAGTTCCATCCCGATGCGATCCACAAACAGCGCGCCGTCGGTGCCGTAGAACGCCATGCCGTGCGGCCGGTCGTCCACTCCGCGGGCGCTGTAGTAGCGCATGCCGGCCGTCCTTCCTCCCAGGCCATGGCCGTTGTAGTTGCAGGCTTCGTAGCTGAGGATGTAGTTCGGGTATTCGAAGGTCGCCTGCTGCATGTCGAAGATGTCGCCCGCGTTGGACTTATTGAACCGCACCGCCGAGGACGACACCGCCGTGGGCATGGACTCGCCCATGATCTGGTGTACCGTGTCGAAGCGATGGTTGCCGTAGTCGGTGATGAGCCCGTTGGTGTAATCCATGAAGCTGCGGTAGCCCAGCCGGTTGCGGTTGAACTTCACAAACGGCGCGGGCCCGAGCCACGCGTCCCAGTTCAGGTCGGCCGGCGGGTCGCTATCGGGGACGTGTGGGTTCCCGTAGCCGATGCCCATATAGTTCCACACTCGCACGAAATGGACCTCGCCGATTCTGCCGCCCTGGACGATGCGCGCCGCCTCTGCCATATGATCCGCCGAGCGGTGCTGCGTGCCCACCTGCACGATGCGCTTGCTCTTGCGCACCGCGTCGATCATGGTCCTGGCCTCGCCGAGGCGGTAGAACACGGGCTTTTCCAGGTACACATCCTTGCCGGCCTCGCAGGCCAGGATCAGCATCGCCGCATGCCAATGGTCCTGGGTGGCGATGATGACGGCGTCCACCGTCTTATCGGCAAGCAATTTCCGGAAGTCGTCGTAGGTCTTGGCCTGCGGCGCCCACCGCTTGGCCGAGTCCATCCGGCTCCCGTAGCAGTCGCACAGCGCCATGATGTCCACATTGCGCGGCCCGGTCAACCGCGGGTCCATCTTCCCATCGTGGTAATTGGCCGGAGCCACGGCCTGGATATCCTCCGCCGTGCCCCGCATCAGCCGGGCGTCGAGCGACCCACGCCCTCCGCAGCCGATCAAACCGACGTTCAGCCGGTCGTTGGCTCCCAACACGCGGCTGGCGGACACGGCGGTCCATGTCGCCGCACCCGCGCCAACCGAATTCCTGATGAATTCGCGTCTTTCCATGATCGCCCCCAACGCTATAAAACTCGACCGGCGCACCTGCCGCCCCGCGCCCCGGCCCATGAAAGTATATAACAGCAGCCCCAACGCCGGAGCGCGCCGGCAACACCCGGGAGAAGCCCCGGTGGAAAAGCAACCCCGCGCGGCCCCACGTTTCGGATCGCCCGCCGATCCAGTAGACTGGTTACCGGAAAGCCGCTGGCCGGGCCCGGAGAGCATCCATGAGCAACCCAAAAGTCGGTTTCGTCACCTGCGTCCATCCGTTCTACGACCTGCCCGCGGTGGTGAAACACCGGGATGCCGCCGTCGCCGCGCTGGAGGCGGCGGGCTGCCAGGTGGTGGCCGCGCCCATCCCGCGTAACTCTCTGGAGGCTATGGACATAGCCGCGACGCTCCGGCGGGAGGACGTCGATGCCGTGCTGCTGTTCTTCTGCACCTGGGTGGCCGAGGACATCACCTTGGCGTTGGCGCGCGAAACCATGGATCTGCCCATGCTGCTCTGGGCGCTGCCCTACCTGGACCGCGGCATCCCCATGCCCAGTCCCATGAGCGGGCTCACCACTACCGGCTCCAACATCCGCCGCCTGGGCAAGTCATTCGCCCACATGGTCGGACCGGTGACGCCTGCCAAGGTGGAACAGGCGGCCGAAACCCTTCGCGTGGCGGCGTTGGTCCGCCGGTTGCGCCGCGCCCGGTTCGGCGTCGTCGGCTACCCGTGCCCGGGCATGATGGATGTCGGCATCGACGAAGCCGATTTGCAGAAGGCGCTCGGCATTTCCACCGTCCACCTCGACCTGGACGCGTTGCTCAAGGCACACGAGTCCGCGTCCCAAAGCGAGGCGGCGGCGGTGGCCGGCTAATTGAACTAAAAAACCGGCGGCATCCGCGAAGGGACCGGGGAAAGCCTCACCGCCAACCTGCGCCTCTACGTCGGAATGAAGGAACTGGTCGACAAACACAAGTTGGACGCCTACTGCGTGCGCTGCTGGCCGGAACTGCGGGACCACCACAAGATCACCATCTGCGCCACGCACGCGTTGATGGCTCGCGACGGCGTGCCTAATAGTTGCGAGGTCGATCTCCCCGCGCTGGTGACCACGTACATCCTAAGCCGTCTGGCGGGCGCTTCCGCCTTCAACTTTGATATCACCGGCTACCTCGAAGAGCACAACGCCATCCAGTTCGGCCATTGCGGCGCGGCAGACCCGGCCCTGGCCGGCGACTCGAATAGGGCCCTGCTGCGGGTCCACATGCGAACCGGCACCGGCGCCACCATCGAGTTCCCTTTTAAGGAGGGCGAGGTGACTCTGGCCAAGCTGGTGCGCCCCATTGACGGAAGGCTGAAGCTGTTCGTGGCCGCTGGCCGGGTGCTGCCGGTCAGCGACGGCGTTCGCGGCAGCGTGGCGGCGGTCCGGCCGGATCCCTCGGCGGCGGCGTTCCTCGACGCGATCATGCGTACTCCGGTCGAACACCACATCGCCTTGGTCTACGGGGACTGGCGGTCCCAGTTGGCTCAGTTCTGCGAGTTCGCCGCTCTGGACTACCTCCCGCTGCGCAACTGACGCCCCTGTGCAGGCCTCCGGAAAGGTAGACTATTATCTAAGGTGGCCCACCAGGGTCAGAGAGGAGCATTCATGACTCGTAGGGAAGTCCTTGCCGCGGCAGGCGCTGCTCCGGCTGTTTTGTCATCTTTGGCTTCATCCAACGCTCAAACAACGAGTTTTCCCCGGATGGGGGGAACTCCAACGGCCTTTTCCTGCAACCAACGCGCTGCCGGTGGGGGGTTCGGCGGCCCGGGCGGTGCACCTCCACGCCGCGCCGCTGAGGGCGGCGGTGCGCCGGGGGCCGCTCCCGGCGGACGTGGACCGGGCGGCGGCGCCGCGCCGGGACGTGCCCGAAGCTCGTTCGACATGGTGGCGCACTGCCAGAAGATGGGAATGGGCGGGGTTCAAACAAATCCGCCTTCCATCGAGCCGGCCGAGATCAAGAAGTTCCGCGCGCGCATCGAATCGCTGGGCATGCACCTGGTCTGCGACCCCCGTATCCCCGCCGATGCCAGCGGCCTGGCCCAGTTCGAAGCCGAAGTCATCGCTTACAAAGAAGCCGGTGCGCACAGCTTCCATGCGGCCATGACCGGGCGGCGCTACGAGGATTTCGATGGTTATCAGCCCTGGCGCACCATGTTCGACCGCATCCAGAAGCAGGCCGAGCTGATCGAGCCGATCCTTCGCAAGCACCGCATGGCCCTGGGCTTCGAAAACCACAAGGGCTATCGCGCCGCCGAGCAGGCTGCCTGGTTGAAGCGCCTCGGCAGCGAGTGGGTGGGCGTGTGTCTCGACTTCGGCAACAACCTCTCGCTCTGCGAACACCCCATGGACACGGCAACAACCTTGATGCCGTACGTCGTGAACGCACACATCAAGGACATGGCGATGGAGCCTTACGAAGACGGTTTCCTGCTGTCGGAGGTCGTGCTCGGCGAAGGCGTCGTCGATCTGAAGGCGATCGTCGAGATGTGCCGCAAGAAGGACCCCAAGATGCCCATCAATCTTGAGATGATCACGCGCGATCCGCTCAAGATCCCCATCTACACCGAGAAGTACTGGGCCACCTTCACCGGCGACAGCAGCATTCCGGCGCGCGACATCGCCAAGGTCGCCGAACTGATTCAGAAGCACCGCCCGAAGACGCCGCTCCCCCGGACTACGGGATTGAGTGCGGCCGACGCCGCGGCGCTCGAGGACCGCTACAACCTGGCCTGCGTGGATTACGGACGCAGGAACTTGCAGCTTTAAGGTTTTTATAGGAGGACTACATAGATGCATCACGATACATATCTTCGCTGGGCCATCACCAACACCAAGACCACCTGGTGGCACGATTCGGCCGATGTCGACGAATTGAACTACGCGCTCGAGCACGGCTGCGTCGGCGTGACCTGTAACCCGTATCTTTCCAACCTGGCGATCGCCAAGAGCCGGCCCAAGGGCGATCCCGAAATCGAAGCCGTCATCGCCAAGGGGCTCCCCGCCGAGCAGAAGGCCGAAGCGCTCATGCAGATTGCCGTCCAGCGCTGCGCCAAGCTCCTGATGCCCGAATTTGAGAAGTCCGGCGGCCAGACCGGTTACGTCTGCGCGCAGGTCAACCCGTCTCGCACCGGCGACCGGGAAGCCATGCTGGCCATGGCGCGGCGCTTCCACGCCTGGGCGCCGAACATCACCGTGAAGTTGCCCGGCACCGACGCCGGCATCGACGTCGAGGAAGAGTGCATCGCCGAGGGCATCTCGACCACCATTACTGTGAGCTTCACGGTTCCCCAGGTGCTCGCGGCCGCCGAGCGGCACCGCAAGGGTCTCGCGCGGGCCAAGGCCGCCGGCAAGCCGCAGGTCAAGTGCTTCCCCGTCATCATGATCGGGCGCTTGGACGATTACCTTCGCGAAGTCGCGCAGGACACCGCCGCCAACGTCACCGAGTCCGACATCCGCTGGGCCGGCCTGGCCTGCACCAAGCGCGCCTACGAGATCTACAAAAAGGAAGGCTACACGGCCGAACTCCTGGTCGCGGCGCTGCGCGGGCCGTATCACATGACCGAACTGGCCGGCGGCGAGATGATCATGTCGATCGCGCCCGGCCCGCAGGCCTGGTTCATCAAGGACAGCCAGCCCAAGGAGCCGGGCATCGACCGCCCGATCCCGGCCGACGCTTTGCAACGGCTCCAGAAGATGCCCGAGTTCGTGAAAGCCTATGAGCCGGACGGCATGTCGCCGAAGGACTTCATCGGCTACGGCGTCACTCAGCGGACTCTGTCCTTCTTCGTCGAAACCGGCTGGAAGCTACTGGAGAGCTACAAGTAGTCCGCCCGGAAGGACCACATTCCGATGGCAACACCAGTAGAAATGCCGAAGCTCGGCAACACGGTCGAGGAGTGCATCCTCGCCGGGTGGAGAAAAAAGAAAGGGGAGAGCGTCGCCGAAGGCGATATCCTTGCGGACATTGAAACCGACAAGGCAACCTTCGAGTTGACCTCTCCCGCCGGCGGGACCTTCCTGGAGGCTTTCTTCGGGGAGGGCTCGCTGGTTCCGGTCTACGCCAACGTGTGCGTGATCGGCGCCCCCGGCGAGAACGTCGAAGCATTCCGGCCGAAACCGGTTGCCGCGGCTGCTCCAGTCAAGGCCGCTCCGGCGGCCTCTCCCGCCACAACGCCTGTCCACCGTCCCGCCGCCGTTACCGCGGCGGTCCCGGCCGTTTCGGCCCCGGCGCCGGCGGTCCAGGCCGCACCGTCGCAGATTTACGCCAGCCCTCGCGCCCGGCGGTTCGCCGCCGAGCGCGGCCTGGCGCTTCCCGCCACTCCCGGTTCCGGTCCAGGCGGCCGAATCCTCGAAGAGGATGTCCGGGCGCTCTATCAGGGCTCGCCCCGCGTCTCCTCTCTCGCCAAGAAGCACCTCGAAGCTGGGTGGGAATTGAAGGGCGCCGGTTCCGGGATGGGCCGCATGGTGCTGGCCCGAGACCTCGGCGAACCGCCCATCCGCATGTCCAAGATCCGGGAAACCACCGCGCGCCGGATGCGCGAGTCTCTCGCGACCACGGCCCAATACACGCTGAACAGCGCCGCCGATGCCCGGGGGCTTTTGTCGCTGCGCAAGAAGGTCAAGGCCGCGCGGGACAAGGGCGCCGCCGTCGCCGACATCACCATTAACGATGCCGTGATGTTCGCCGTCATCCACGCGCTCAAGCAGATGCCCGAGTTGAACTGCGAGTTGATCGACGGCAAGATCTACCGCCGCTCGGAGATCCACCTTGGTTTCGCTTGCGATACCGAGAAGGGACTCCTGGTTCCGGTGGTTCGCAACTGCGAGAAGATCTCCATCAACGAGTTGTCCGGGCAGATCAAGGCTCTGGCCGCCCAGGCGCAGCAGGGCTCGCTCGGTGCCGACGATATGGCCGGGGCCACCTTCACGATCAGCAATCTCGGCAATCTCGGCATAACCTCTTTTACCCCCATCCTGAACCCGCCGCAGGTAGCGATTCTCGGCGTGGACACTATCGAACCCAGGCCCGTGCGGCAAAAAAGCCGGGTCGTGTTCGTGGACCATATCGGTCTTTCCCTCACCTGCGATCACCAGATCATTGACGGCGCGCCCGGCGCGCGGTTCCTCAAGGTTCTGCGGGAGCAGATCGAGAAGATCGAATCCATCGTGGATTTGAAGCTGTAGGAGAAAGCGAATGTACGATCTGATTGTGATTGGCGCCGGTCCCGGCGGCTACGAAGCAGCCGCGCGAGCCGGACGCCTCGGCAAGAAGACGGCCGTCATCGAGCGGCAATACATCGGCGGAACCTGCCTGAACGTCGGTTGCATCCCCACTAAAGTATTTCTGAAATCATCCAAACTTATAACCGACTGTAAGCATGGCCTCACTTTCGGCGTTCAGGTTCCCTCTGCCACGCTCGATTTCGCCGCGCTTCTGGAGCGCAAGAACAAAGTTGTCGGAACGCTGACGCAGGGCGTCGAGACCCTGCTGAAGCGCCATAAGGTGGACATCATCCGCGGGCACGCGAAGCTGAACGGACGGAATACCGTCGAGGTCGGCTCGGAGTCCTATACGGCGAAGAACATCCTCATCGCCACGGGCTCCGCGCCCGCCGTCCCGCCGATTCCGGGCCTGGCCGAAGCCGGCGTGCTCGACTCCAATTCGGTCTTCGAACTGTCCGCTCTCCCGGCCCGCGTGGCCGTGATCGGCGGCGGCTACATCGGCCTGGAGTTCGCCAGTTTCTTCGCCGGCGCCGGAAGCCGGGTGACGGTGATCGAGATGCTCCCGCAGATCGCGGCCGGTTGCGATCGTGACATCTCCAGCCGCCTTCTGCAAGACCTGAAGAAACAGGGGATCGACGTGAAGGTCTCCTCCAAGGTCACCGCGGTCGCCAAAGGCAAAGTCGATTACGTCGATAGCGAGGGCGCCGCGGCCAGTCTGGACGTGGACTGTATTCTCAACGCCACCGGCCGCGTGCCGGTGCTCGACGGCCTCGGCCTGGAAGAGGCCGGCGTCGATTTCGACAAGCGGGGCATCAAGACCTCGGACCGCGGCAAGACCAGCGTTCCGGGTATCTGGGCCTGCGGCGACGTCACCGGCCGGCGCCAGTTGGCTCACGCGGCTACCCGCGAAGGGTTGGTGGCGGTCGCCAACATGTTCGGCGGCGACCAGCGCATCCGCTACGACGCCATCCCCTCGGTGATCTACACGCATCCGGAAGTGGCCTCGGTCGGCAAGACCGAAGAAGAGTTGAAGTCGCAGGGAATCGAGTATAAGAAGTCAATTTCTCCGATGGCGTTGTCCGGGCGGTATCTGCTCGAAAACGCCGGCGGGGCGGGAGTCGCCAAGGTTCTGGTGGGCGCGAAGTACGGCGAGATTCTGGGTGTTCATATCATCGGGGATCTTTCGAGCGAATTCATCGTCGCCGCCGCCGCCATGATCGAATCCGAAATGTGCGTCTCCGACGTGGCCGAAATCGTCTTCCCGCACCCCACGGTGTCGGAAGCCATGAAGGAGGCGATCCTCCGCGCGGCCGAATAGGAGGTGACCGAAGCATGCCAAAATCCCTTGTCATAGAACCCGAGGTAGCATTCGCCCGGGACCGCATTCATTTCACCGATATCGATGTCAACGCTTACGACCGCTCGATCGACGACGAGTTGAAGGTCCACTCGAAGGACGACTTGGTCCACATGTTCCTGGACATGTGCGCCATCCGGCACTTCGAGCACATCATCAACGAGATCAAGATCAAAGGGGTCTTCAACGGAATCACTTATGACCACCGCGGCCCGGCGCACCTGTCGATGGGACAGGAAGCCGCCGCCGTCGGCATGGCCTTCTCGCTGACCCCCGACGATCACATTTACGGCTCCCACCGCAGCCACGGCGAGATTCTCGCCAAGGGCTTCTCCGCCATCCGCTGCATCGGCGACGAAGACCTGCTGAAGCTGATGCGCTCCTACCTGGACGGGGCGATGCTCAAGCCGGCCGAAATCGGCCACTCCGGCTCGGTCCAGGATCTGGCGCGCCGCTTCCTGATCTACGGCGCGTACGCCGAGATCTTCGCCCGCGACACCGGCTTCAATCGCGGCATGGGCGGTTCGATGCACGCCTTCTTTACGCCGTTCGGGATCTACCCGAACAACGCCATCGTGGGCGGCTCCGGCTCCATCGCTCCGGGCGCGGCTCTGTTCAAGCGCGTCAACCGCAAGCCCGGAATCGTCGTCTGCAACATCGGCGACGCCTCCTTCGGCTGCGGACCGGTCTGGGAAGGCATCACCTTCGCCGCGATGGACCAATACCGCAACCTCTGGGACCAGTCCCTGGGCGGCGGCCTCCCCATCATCTTCAACTGCATGGACAACTTCTACGGGATGGGCGGGCAGCCTTGGGGCGAAACCATGGGTTGCAAGTTCATCGCGCGCATCGGCGCCGGGGTGAACCCCGACCAGATGCACGCCGAACGGGTCAACGGCTACGATCCGCTCCCCGTCATCGACGCCATCCGGCGCAAGCGCCAGGCCATCCAGGAAGGCAAGGGGCCGGCGCTGCTCGATACGGTCACCTATCGCATCAGCGGCCACTCTCCCTCGGACGCTTCCAGCTACCGCAGCAAGGAGGAGATGGAAAAGTGGCTCAAGGCCGACGCGATTCAGGCTTTCCACAAGCGGCTCGTCGACAGCGGCCACTTCTCGGGCGCGGCGCTGGACCAGGCGCGCGCCGGCGTCGAATCGACCGTCTTCCAGATGTTTAAGACCGCGGCCGAATTCGAGCATTCTCCCCGCATCCCCGTCAGTTCCGAGCTGGTCGACCGGGTGATGTTCTCCAACCGGCGGATCGAGAAGATGGACGACCGCCAGCCCGAACTGAACCACCCGCTCAGCGAGAACCCGCGCGTCCAGCAGATCAAGGGCAAGATCCGCACGCCGGCCTTCGATGGCAAGCCGGTACCCAAGATGAAGGCGTTCAACGTTCGCGACGCCATCTTCGAGGCGATCGTGCACCGCTATTCGATCGACCCCACCCTGGTGGCCTTCGGCGAAGAGAACCGCGACTGGGGCGGCGCTTTCGCCGTTTATCGCGGCATGACCGAACTGCTGCCCTACCATCGCCTCTTCAATAGCCCCATTTCGGAAGCCGCCATTGTCGGCGCGGCGGTGGGCTACGGCCTGGAAGGCGGCCGCGCCATCGCCGAGTTGATGTACGCCGACTTCATGGGCCGCGCCGGCGACGAGATCTTCAACCAGCTTTCCAAGTGGCAGGCCATGTCGGGCGGCCTACTGACCATGTCGGTGGTGCTGCGCATTTCGGTCGGCGCCAAGTATGGCGCGCAGCACTCCCAGGATTGGACCGCCATGGCGGCCCACATCCCTGGATTGAAGGTCGTCTACCCGGTCACTCCTTACGACGCCAAGGGCATGATGAATGCGGCCCTGGCCGGCACCGACCCGGTGGTCTTCTTCGAAAGCCAGAAGGTTTACGACTACGGCGAGATGTTCGAGGAAGCGGGCGTGCCAGAAGGCTACTACGAGATCGACCTCTCGGAGCCCTCCATCAAGCGCCAGG
>CAZVIK010000034.1:0-27522 GCA_964627045.1 uncultured Solibacteraceae bacterium
AGTGGGTGTCGCGAATCACCGAGGCCAGGAAACTGCGGGCCGAGCAGGCCAGGCGGAGACTGATGGAGTCGCTGCGAAGCCGTGGCCTCGAGGTGTGCGGGACCGCCGAGTTCCTTCGGGTGACCGTCTGGGAGGTGCGCCGCGGCGGGTGTCCCCTCCGGTAACGCCGGGCATCCGCCCAGCGGGAGGCGGCCCGCGCCGGCCTCGCGTGTGCGCAGTTCCGCACCCAAGCATTCCCGGCGGAACTAGACGCGGAGTTCGTAGCCCTCGCCGCGCATCGCCTCGATGATCCGGCCGCGGATGGCGCTTACCTCTTCGCTCGATAGCGTGCGGTCCTGGGCGGCCACCGTCAGGCGGAAGGACACGCTTTGGACGCCTTCGGCCAGCGGCGCGCCCGTATACTGGCGCAAGTACTCAATGGACACCAGCCCATCGCCCGCGTGCGCCGCCAGCTTCCTCTGAATATCGCCCACCGGCGTCCGCAGGCCCGCGATCACGGAGAGATCGAAGGCGCTCGATGGATAGCGCCGGATCGGCGTGAAGCGCCTCTCGGAGGCGGCCGCCAGCGCCTGCACGCGCCCGAGGTCCAGGTCGAGCACCGCCGCGCGTCCCGTCTCCACCAGAGAAGGATGCAGTTCGAACAGCCGCCCCACGGCCTGGCCGCGCCAGCGCACCTCGGCGGCCCGCGCCGGATGCTCGATGCCGCGCGCCGCCACGGCCGCCATTTCGCAGCCCGGCATCAGGTGCCCGGCCGCGCGCTTCAGCTCCATCAGCCCCCCGCGCCCGTCGTCGCGAGTGAAAACCACCGCCGCCAGGTGCGGAATCTCATCCGGCAGCCCTTCGGGCCGCTTGTGGATCTCGCGCCCGATTTCGAACAGCCGGAAGCTCTCGAAATGCTTGCTGTTCTCCTCGATGTTCCGCCGGATTCCCGCGAGCAGCGTCGTCCGCATCAGTCCCTGGTCCGAGGAGATCGGATTGGCCACCTTCACGTGGTCTTCCGGGTCGAGCCCCAGCGCCCGCACCTGATCTTCGTTCACGAAGGAGTAGTTGTAGACCTCGGTGAATCCCAATTCCACCAGGGCCGCGCGCACCTCGCGGTGGAACAACCGCTCGGCGTTGGGCAGCGGCGGATGCACCGGCAGCGCCGGGGCCTGGATCGGAATCGACCCGTAGCCGATCATGCGGCCCACTTCCTCCACCAGGTCGTCCTTCATCGTGACGTCTTTGGTGGCGCGCCAGCTTGGCACCCGCACCGAGAGGACGCGCGGCGCGGTCTCTTCCACGCCGAATTCCAGGCGGCGCAGGATGCCAACCACCTCGGCCATTTCCACCGGCCGCCCCAGCTTACGCAGCAGCCAGTCCATCGGCAGCGTGATGGGCGGCGGCGGCGGAGCTTCCCGCCAGGCGTCGGCCACGCCGCCCACCAGGCGGATGCCGGGCGACACCTCTTCCAACAGCTCGATGGCGCGCGCCAGCCCGCGCAGGGTGTTCACCGGGTCCTGCGCTTTCTCGTAGCGCATCGACGCGTCGGTCCGCAGCTTCTGCCGCGCCGAGGTCCTGCGGATCGAGGACGCCTGGAAGTTGGCGCTCTCCAGCACGATCCGCCGGGTGCCGGCGTGGATGCAGGTGTCCATGCCGCCGATGACGCCCGCGATCGCGATCGGCCCGCGCTCGTCGGCGATCACCAGGTCCTGCGCGTCCAGCGTGTATTCCACTTCGTTCAACGCGAGCAGGCGCTGGCCGGCCAGGGCGCGCCGGACGAAGATCCCCGGGCCGCGCAGCAGGTCCCAGTCGAAGGCGTGCATCGGCTGCGCCAATTCGGCCAGGATGTAGTTGGTCACATCGACGATGTTGTTGATCGGGTTCAGCCCGATCGCCGCCAGCCGTTCCTGCATCCACACCGGCGAGGGCGCCACGGTGACGTTTTCAAACGCCAGCGCGCTGTAACGCGGGCACAGCGCGAAGTCTTCGATGGCCACCTCGACCGGCGCCGCTACGCCCGCCGGGAGCCGCTCCGGCTTCACCGGATCGAGCAGCCGCCCCGCGGTGATCGCCGCCACTTCGCGCGCCATGCCGTAGTGGCCCCACAGGTCCGGACGGTGCGTCAGCGACTTGTTGTCGATCTCGATGATGCTGTCGCCGGCGGCGGTCTCTTCCACGCCTTCGCACTCGGCCGTCTGCATCGTGATCAGGCGGCCCAGTTCTTTGGGCGGCGGAGCCACGCCCTCGACCAGTTCGACCAGCCAGTTGTAAGAGAACTTCACGCCGTTGGCACCTCTAGAATTGGTTCAGGAAACGCAGGTCGCCGCCTTGCAGATAGCGGATGTCGTCGATGGCGTAGCGCATCATCACCAGGCGCGTCAGCCCCAGGCCGAAGGCGAAGCCGTTCCACTCCTCCGGGTCGATGCCGCTGTAGCGCAGCACGTTCGGATTGACCAGCCCGCAGGGCAGCAGTTCCACCCACCCGCCCTGCTTGCACACCGGGCAGCCGGCGCCGCCGCAGATCAGGCACAGGATGTCCAGTTCGAAGCCCGGCTCGACGAACGGAAAATACCCCGGCCGCAGCCGCACCGTCACCTCGCGGTGGAACACCGAGCTGAGCAGCGTCTTCATGAAGTAAATCAGGTGGGCGACCGACACTTCCCGGTCGATCATCATCCCTTCCAGTTGATAGAAGGTGTGCTCGTGGCTGGCGTCCACTTCTTCGTTCCGGAACACCCGGCCCGGGGCGATCATCCGCAGCGGCGGCCCAAGGCGTTCCATCCCCCGCACCTGCACGGGCGAGGTGTGGGTGCGCAGCAGGTTCCCGTCGGCCAGCCAGAAGGTATCTTGCATGTCCCTGGCCGGATGATCGGGCGGTATGTTCAGCGCGTCGAAGTTGTGATACTCGGTTTCGGCCTCGGGTCCGTCCAGCACGGTGAACCCCAGCGAGGTAAAGACGTCTTCGATTTCGGTTTGAATCCGGCTGATCGGGTGCAGGTGTCCCCGTGCGGGCTCCGGAGCGGGCAGCGTGAAGTCGATCCACTCGGCCGCCAGCCGCGCCTCGACGGCCGCCTTCCGGAACTCGGCCTGCTTGGTTTCCAGCGCGCCCTCCAAGGCCTGCTTCACCGCGTTGAGCTGTTTGCCCGCCGCGGCGCGCTCGGCGGGCGCCAGTTTGCCGAGGCCTTTGCTGATCTCGGCGAGCGCTCCCTTGCGCCCCAGCACCTCGACGCGCACGCGCTCCAGTTCCTCGGCCGTCGCCGCCGCCAGGATGCGTTGGCGGGCACTCCCATCCAGTTCCGTGAGCAGGCTTTCGAGCATAGTCCCGGGGAAACCGTCCATTTTACCAGCCTTCCCATGGGGAGCAGGCCGCCCGGCCGGCGGCGCAGGCCGGAAGGCGAGCGCCGCACGCCGTCAGCGGTAGAGGCCGCGAAGGTGGTTCCAGCGGACGCGCAGGAGGTCCAGGAACATGCCGGCGCTGTCGCGGAACATGCTGACCTTGGTGCCCTCGGCGTGGCTCCACCGGACGGGCACCTCGACGGCGGAATACCCAAGGCGGCGGGCGATGAACAGAACCTCGGCGTCGAAGCCGAATCGCTCCAGGCGTTGCCGGCGGAAGACCTCGCGGGCGGCGGAAGCTTCGAACAGCTTGAAGCCGCACTGCGTGTCCAGAAACGGCAGGCCCGTCGAGAGGCGCATCAGGAAATTGAAGACGCGCCCGGCGTTCTCCCGGAAGGCGGATTGGTGGATATCAATCAGCGACCGGTCGAGGGCGCGCGAGCCGATGGCGATGGGCACGCCGCGCTCGCGGCAGGCCGCCAGCAGCTTGTCCAACTCCTCGATGGGAGCCGAGAGGTCGGCGTCGGTGAACAAGACCCACTCGCCGCGGGCTTCCATAACGCCATGACGGATGGAGTAGCCTTTGCCTCGATTGCCGGGATTGGCGAGGAGACGCAAACGGGAATGCCGCGAGGCGAAACCGGCAGCGACGCGCGCGGTGGCGTCGGAAGACCCGTCATCGACGACCAGGACTTCGGCCGATTTCCAACTCCGGGCGTCCAGGTAGGAAAAGACCGCCGCCAGCGTGGCCGGCAAACGCTTTTCCTCGTTGTAGGCGGGAATGACGATGGAGATGGAAATCAACGCTCCATTATAATAAGGGATTCCCGCACAGGAGAGAAGATTGAGCCTCGAACAAGAGCTTCTCGCGCAACGGCTTGGGCGCATACGCGAGATTGAAGCGCTGGGCCACAGGCCCTACGGCGCGCGCTACGAATTCAGCCACACGATTCCGCAGGTGCTCGGCGGCTACGGCGGCAAGACGGCGGAGGAGCTGGCCGAGCGCGTTCCGGTGAAGGTCTGCGGGCGCATCCAGACCGTGCGGCGCATGGGGAAGGCCGGCTTCGCGCACCTGTCGCAGGAGGGCGAGCGGCTGCAAATCTACATCAAGAAAGACGCGGTCGCCGGGAACGACTACACTCTTTGGGGGTTGATGGACATCGGCGACATCGTGGGCGCCGAGGGCTACCTGTTCCGCACGCGCACGGGCGAGTTGACGGTACACGTCGAGAAGCTGGAGTTCCTGTCCAAGACGCTGCTGTCGATGCCGGAGAAGTGGCACGGCCTCGAAGACGTCGAGGTGCGATACCGGCAGCGGTACCTTGACCTGATCGCGAACCCCGAGGTGCGGAAGGTTTTCGTCACGCGCGCGCGGATCATCGCCAGCCTGCGGCGGCAGCTTGAGGAGCGCGGGTTCCTGGAAGTGGAGACGCCGATGATGCAGCCGCTCTATGGCGGCGCGGCGGCGCGTCCCTTCGTCACGCACCACAACACGCTGGACATGGACCTTTACCTGCGCATCGCGCCGGAACTGTACTTGAAGCGGCTGGTGGTGGGCGGGCTGGAGCGCGTGTACGAGATCAACCGGAACTTCCGCAACGAGGGCATCTCCACGCACCACAACCCCGAGTTCACGATGCTGGAGTTCTACCAGGCCTATACGGATTACCAGGGCCTGATGGACCTTTCGGCGGAGTTGCTGAAGCAGACGGCGCTCGATGCGACCGGATCGACCGTGGCCGAGTTTGACGGCCACCGGATCGACTTCGGCCAACTTCGCCGCCTGAGCCTGCGCGAGGCGGTCATCGAATACTGGAAGGATGGCGAACGGCCGGCGATGGAGCAGCTTCACGACGCCGAGTGGCTGAAGGAGAGGTCCACCAAGGCCACGGCGGGCGAGGCGGTGCTGGACCTGTTCGAGCGCTATGCCGAGGCCGAGTTGATCCAGCCCACCATCATCTACGACTACCCGGTGGAGGCCTCGCCGCTTTCCAAGAACAAGCCGGACGACCCGGGAACGGTCGAGCGGTTCGAGATCTACGCCGCGGGTATGGAACTCGGCAACGCTTACACCGAGCTGAACGACCCGCAGGAGCAGCGGCGGCGCTTCGAGATGCAGCTACGCATGCGCGAGAAGGGCGACGAGGAAGCGCACCAGATGGACGAGGACTTCGTGCGGGCGCTCTCCTTCGGCATGCCGCCGACCGGCGGGGAGGGGATCGGCATCGACCGGCTGACGATGATCCTGACCGGGTCGAAGTCGATTCGCGACGTGATCCTGTTCCCGCTGCTGCGGCCGGAAGGGCCGATCGGGCTGGCCGGTCAACTGAGGGAACTGGATGGCCGTTGACGGGGCGCGGAACCGCTTCGAGCTGTTCGTGGCGCTGCGCTACCTGCGGGCCAAGCGCAAGCAGGCGGTGATCTCGCTGATCACGGTGATTTCGGTGGCGGGGGTGGCCGCGGGCGTGATGGCGCTGGTGGTGGCGCTGGCCATCAACAACGGGTTCGTCAAGACGCTGCAACGCAACCTGCTGGGCGCCACGGCGCACGTGACGATCCTCGAAAAAGAGCCGGGCTACGGCATCGAGGACTGGCGCGGGTTGACGGAGAAGTTGCGCCGCCTTCCGCACGTCACCTCGGCGACGCCGAGCCTGTACGGGTCGGTGTTCCTGGTGGCGCCGCTGCAATCCGACGGCGCGATTCTGAAGGGCATCCGGGTGGAGTCGGAGTCGAATTCCAGCGGGTTGGCGCACTACATGAAGGAAGGGTCGCTTGACGCGCTGAACGACAAGGCGCGGCCGGCGGGCGTGGTGCTGGGGGCCAACCTGGCGCAGCGCACGGGCCTGTTGTACCGCAGCATCGGGAAGGTGGTCAGCCCGCAAGGGGAACTCACGCCGTTCGGCACCGCGCCGACCACCGAACGGTTGCGCGTGGTGGGGACCTTCGAGACCGGGTTCTTCGACCTGGATTCGGCCTGGGCCTACACGTCGCTGGAGACCGCGCAACGCGTGTTCGGGCTGAAGGACGTGGTCAACGCCGTCGAGTTGCGCGTGGATAACCTGGACCTGGCGCCGGAGGTGGCCCGGGCGGCCGAGGCGGTGATCGGACCGAAGCTGGCGGCCACGCACTGGATGGAGCAGAACCGGCAGATCTTCAGCGCGTTGAAGATGGAGAAGGTGGTTACGGTGGTCACCATCGGGCTGATCGAACTAGTGGCGGCGCTGAACATTTTGATCGCCCTGGTGATGATGGTGATGGAAAAGTCCCGCGACGTGGCGGTGCTGATGTCGATGGGAGCGCGGCGCGAGCAGATTCGCCGGATCTTCGTCTACCAGGGGCTGCTGATCGGCACAGTGGGGACGGCGATCGGCCTGGTGACCGGATATGCGATCTGTTATTTTGCAGATACCTACCGGTGGCTCCGGCTGGACGCGGCGGTTTACTCGCTGAGCTTCGTTCCGTTCGAGCCGCGCTGGATCGACGGGATATGGATTGCGGCGGCGGCGATCCTGGTGAGCTATCTGGCGACGTTGTATCCGTCCCGCAACGCGACGAAGGTCTCCCCGGCCGAAGCGCTAAGGTACGAGTAAAGGGGCGGCGGAAACGGAGTTTGCCCGTCCAAGGCCGCGTTTCCCGGCGCGAATTGGCGTGAACCGCCTGTAACCTTGGACGGCGGCCATTGCGCCTATCCCAGTAGACTTCGACCTGCGGGAAAGGAAGTGTGCCCGGCGGGAGGTCAACAGGAGGATATTCGCGTGAGAAAGCAAGTACTTGTGTTGGCAGTGGCGCTACTGGCGTTCTCCTTGGCGGCGGCGGCGGCCGACATTACGGGCAAATGGGTCGCCCAGATGCCGGGCCGTGACGGGGCCACCATGGAGCAGGTGTTCATGTTCAAGCAGTCCGGTGAGGCGCTGACCGGGACGGTCAGCAGCCAGCGGGGCGATCAGGAGATCTCCGAGGGAAAAGTTGCCGGCGATACCGTTTCCTTTGTGACGGTGATGAGCTTCGGCGGCAATGAGATGAAGATGGCCTATAAGGGGACGGTCGCGGGCAACGAGATCAAGTTCACCCGCAGCATGCAGGGCGGACCCGGCGGCGGTGGCCCGGGCGGTGGCGGCGGACGCGGCGGCCCGATGGAGTTCGTGGCGAAGAAGGCCAACTAACGGCCGGGCTGCGGCCGCGTCGTGCGCGACGCGGACTCCAGCCGAACCATGAGTATTTCACGACCCGGCCGCCCGGCTCAAGCGGGCACGGCCGGGTCTTTCTCTTTAATGAGGACCAGCCCCGGGTGCGGGGCGCGCCGGGCCACTCGATCCGGCCGGTAGCGGTAACCCCGGCGTGCTGGGCGTGCGCCTTCCCCTATATACTTGAAAAGGCGCGAGCGGCAGGGTCGCGCCGGTATAGCAAAGGAGGGAATTCGCTTGTTTATAAAAGGACTCATTCTGACGGCGGCGGCGTTTGCGTTGACGGTGGCGGGTACGGCGGCCGATTTGACCGGCAAGTGGGTGGCCTCGACGCCCGGCTTTGACGGGGGCACGACCGATACGGTGTTCCGGCTCAAGCAGTCGGGCGAAACGTTGACGGGGACGGTCGAGAGCATGTCGGGCGACCAGAAGATCGAAGCCGGTAAGGTCAACGGCGATTCGGTGTCGTTCATGATCGTGGATCGCCTTCTCCCGGGCATCGAAGTGAAGACGATCTACAAAGGCACCGTTTCGGGCAACGAACTCAAGCTTACGCGGACCATGGACGACGGGCAGGGCGGCCAGGGCCGGGGCGGGCCGGGCGGTCCCGGAGGACCCGGCGCGGAGCCGGGACCGGGCGCGCCCTCTAACCCAGGCGGGCCCGGCGGGCCGGGCGCCGAGGGGGGCCGCGGCGGCGGCCGGGGCGGACGCTTCGGTTCGGGCGAGATGATCGCGAAGAAGGTCGGTTAACGGTTCCAGCCGGACGCGCGTTGCTGTGCTGAGGTGCGCACGCCACGCGGCGTCGCGTCTGAAACCGGATGCTTCCCCTATCGCGAGACAAGCCTGGGATATACTCTCTTCTCATGAAGTTGCTGGTGTTCTCCGATATTCACGGGGACCGCGCGGCGCTCGACCGTCTCATGGAGATCGAGGCGGACTACTACTTCGCCGCCGGTGATCTGACCAGTTGGGGGCGCGGGCTGGACGCGCTGGGGGAGCCGCTCCGGAAGCGCGCGGGGAAGATGTACGTGCTGCCGGGCAACCACGAGTCGGCCGCGACGGTGGCGGCCTTTTGCGCGACGTTCGGCCTGCACGCCTTCCATGGGCAGGCGCTGGCGTTGCAGGGCCGCTACATCGCCGGGCTGGGGTACTCGAATCCCACGCCGTTCAACACGCCGGGCGAGTACTCCGAAACCGAAATGGCGCAGCGGCTGGCGCCGTTCGCCGGGTTGAAGCCGCTCGTGCTGATCTGCCATTGCCCGCCGTACGGAACCGAGTTGGACCGCGTGCGGGACGGCGTGCACGCGGGCAGCCGCGCGGTGGCCCGGTTTATCGAGGAGCACCAGCCGGAAGTCTTCGTCTCCGGGCATATTCACGAGGCTGCCGGCGTGGTGACCTCGCTCGGCGCCACGCGCGCCTATAGCGCCGGGCCCCGAGGGTGTCTGATAGAGATCGGATAACGGGCCGGTGTCCGATTCCGGACACTTTTGCGCGCGAACGCACAGAACGAGCGCGCGCCGCCCTTTCGCGGCAATGAGTTAGGGATGGCCCGGCAACTGCAATTCCCAGGGCGATGAGAACTCTCTGGCAAGACATTCGGTTCGGGTTTCGGGTATTGGCGGGGAGCCCGGGCTACACGGCGGTGGCGGTGCTGACGCTGGCGTTGGGGATCGCGGTCAACACCACCGTTTTTAGCTGGATCCACTCGGTGATGTTCGATCCGTTCCCCGGCGTGGGTGACGCCGAAGGGATTGTGCTGGTCGAATCAGTCACCTCGTCGGGAGAGAACCTGGTCAGCTTTTCCTACGTCGACTACAAGGACTACCGGGACAACCTGAAGACCGTCGAAGGACTGGCGATCGCGCGGCATACGCCGCTCAGCATGGGGCGCGACGGGCGCACCGAGCGGGCCTGGGCGGAACTGGTTTCGGCCAATTACTTCGACCTGTTGCGCGTGAAGCCCGCCCTGGGGCGGACGTTTCTTCCGGAAGAAGGCGCGGACCGGCCGGGAGCCTTTCCGGTAGCCGTCATCAGCGATCGTCTATGGCGGAGCCGTTTCCTGGGCGATCCGAAGGTGCTCGGTAAGACGGTTCGCCTGAACCGGCACGATCTGACCATCGTCGGCGTGATGCCGCCGGAATTTCGCGGTTCCATCGTGGGCGTTTCCTATGACGTCTGGATGCCCGTCACTATGGCGGCGGCCATGGGCACCGGCAGCGGCACGTTGACGTTTCGCGGCACGCGTGACATCACTTCGACGATCGCGCGCCTGAAGCCTGGAGTCGCGGTGGAGGCGGTGCAGGCCGAGGTGTCGGCGCTGGCCAAGCGGCTGGAGGCGGAATACCCCGGAACGAATCGCGGCGTGGGCGCCATCGTGGTTCGCGTCCGCGACGGCCATCTGGGCGCGCAGGCCCTGCTGGCCAAGCCGCTGCGAATCCTGATGGCGGTGTGCCTGTTGCTGCTGTTGATCGTGTGCGCGAACGTGGCGAACCTGCTGCTGGCCCGCGCCGTGGCGCGGCAACGGGAATTCAGCGTGCGGCTGGCGCTCGGCGCCGGGCGTGGACGGCTGGCGCGGCAGTTGTTCACCGAGATGCTGTTGCTGGCGGCGGCGGGCGGCGCGCTGGGGGTGCTCGGGGCCGCCTGGATGGGGCAGTCGCTTGGGGCGCTGCTGCCGCCGACGGACGTCCCGATGGCGATCAGCGGCGGACTGAACCTGGCGACGCTCGGTTTCACGGCGGCCATCGTATTGCTCTCCGCGGTGATCGCCGGGACCGCGCCCGCCCTGCTGCCCGCCCGGGCCGGGTTGAATGAAGCCCTCAAGAAAGGCGGGCGGAGCGGCGGGAGCGGAACGCATTCGCACCGTTTGCGCGGCCTGCTGGTGGTGGCGCAGGTGACGCTGGCGACTGTGGCGCTGGCCGGCGCGGGGCTGTTCTTCCGAAGCTTCCGCAACGCCGGCGGCATCGATCCGGGCTTCGAGACCAGAGGGATTTCCGTGTCGCAGTTCTACCTCTCTTATGCCGGCTACTCGGCGGCCGAACAGCGCCAGTTCTGCCGCACGCTGCGGGAGCGCCTGGAGGCGCAGCCCGGGGTGGCGGGCGTGACCTACACCGACACGGTGCCGCTGGGCTCGGTGATTCCCGGCTCGCCCTGGCATCAGATGGAGATCGAGGGCTACACGCCGGGGCCGAACGAACAGATGATGATCCACCGCGCGCTGGTGCCGCCGGGGTATTTCGACTTCCTGAAGATCCCAATCCTGGAGGGCCGCGACTTCACGGAACTGGACGATGAGAAGGCTCCCCGCACGATGATCGTCAACCAGACCTTTGCGCAGCGTTATATCGGCGGCGGCAACCCCATCGGCCGCAAGGTTCGCGTGGACAACGACACGCTCACCATCGTGGGGCTGGCCAAGGACAGCAAGTACCACTCGCCCACCGAGTCGCCGATGCCGTTTGCCTACATCCCGTTCCGGCAGCGGTTTGCGCCGGGTTTGAACTTCGCCGTGCTGATTAAGACGGCCGGCGACCCGATGCAGATCACCCCGGTATTGCGCCGCGAGGCGCTGGCGCTGAATCAAGACGCGGCGTTCAGCACGACGCTGCTGGCCGCCGCGGTGGCTTCGCCGCTGTATTCGCAAAAAGTGGCGGCGACGCTCTTGAGCGTGGTGGGCCTCGTGTGCCTCCTGCTGGCGGCGGCCGGTGTCTACGGCGTGATGAGCTATTCGGTGAGTCAGCGCACGCGGGAGTTCGGGCTGCGAATGGCACTAGGCGCGCCGGCGGCCCACGTGCTCGGGCTGGTCGCGCGCGAAGGGCTGCTCTGGACGATTCCCGGCCTGGCGCTCGGCACGGCGGCGGCGCTGGCGGCGTCGCGCCTGGTGCGCGGAATGCTGGTGGGGGTGGACGCGGCCGATCCGGCGACCTTCGGCGCGGTGGCGCTGTTCCTCGGAGCGGTCACGCTGCTGGCGAGCTACCTCCCGGCGCGCCGGGCCACGCGCGTGGACCCGCTGGCGGCGCTGCGGTGCGAGTAGCGGCACACGGCGCGGCGAGCCGGCAGAGCGCCGTAGAAAGGGCGGGGAGACTCCGCCCCGTCATCGCAGACTCCCGGCCGCCGGGCGCGTCACGGTTGCCTACAGACGCCGTTGCGCGTTGGACTTCAAGGCCGGACTGCTAGCCAATGGCGGGCGCGGTCTTATCGAATTCCAGGAAGGCGCGGATGTGCTCGTGCCCGGAGCGCTCGATCCCGGCCACCGGGCCGGCGTAGATCGCGCGCCCTTCGAATAGCACCACCACGCGGTCGGCCACGCGCCGCATCAGGTCCAAGTCGTGGGTCACCACCACCGAGGTCAGGCGAAGTTGTTCCTTGAGCCGCCGCATCAGGTTGATCAGCAGGTCCGACATGATCGGGTCCACCATCGTGGTTGGCTCGTCGTAAAGCACGCACTCGGGCTGCGCCGCCAGGGCCCGGGCGATCGCGACCGCGCGCCGGAAGCCCGTTGACAGGTCCGCTGGATAGGCCTCCTTGTACTCCTGAAGCCCAACCATCGCGAGCAGTCCGTCAACCACATCTTCCTTGTTGGCGGCGTTGTAATCGTCGCGCAACTCCAGGGAAAACAAGATGTTTTCGCCCACCGTCAGGGAGTCGAACAGCGCGCCGGACTGGAAAACCATGGTGACTTTCTTGCGGATTTGCCGCAGTTCCCGCTCGGGCATGTCCGTAATGTCCTGGTGTGCAACAATGACGCGCCCGGAGTCCGGCTTAAGGAAGCCCATGATGTGCGCGAGGGTCACCGACTTGCCGACGCCGCTGCGCCCGATGATGGCCACGGTCTCGCCAGGATCGACGTGCAGGCTCACGTCGTCCAAAACCGGGGTATCGAACGTCTTATATACGTGGCGGAATTCGATGTAGTGTGGGAACTGGTCGATCATGGCTCCCGGAGACGCGCGCCGCGCCGCCGCCGGATTTCATGTAAGAATGATAGCATCTGGCCCGCGCGTAATCCCGCTTGGCGGCGTGCGAAATTGACGTTATAATCCTAAAGAACAATAAGATGCGTTTTTGTTTTCAATTGCCGGCGTTCCTGGCTCTTTCCGGTTGCCTGATGGCCGCCGGGCTGGACGGCTTCTCCGGCGCGGCCACTACCGTGGTGCGCGCCGACCGCCGCACCGGACGCCTGGTGCGCGTGGTGGCCGCCCCCAAGACGGCCTCGCCCGCACCGGCCCCGGCGAAGGTCCCGGCCATTGTCGAGGATGTCGCTCGCGTGCACGGCCTGGACCCGTTGCTGGTACACTCCGTCATCCAGGCCGAAAGCGGCTACGACCCGTTCGCGCTGTCGCCAAAGGGCGCGCAGGGCCTCATGCAATTGATGCCCGCCACGGCCCGGCGGCTCGGGGTGGCTGACGCCTTCGATATCCGGCAGAACTTGCAGGGTGGCGCCGAGTACCTGAAGTACCTTTTGGACCTGTTCGGCGACCAGCAGCTTGCCCTGGCGGCCTACAACGCCGGCGAGCAGGCCGTCATCCGCCACGGCGGCGTTCCGCCGTACCGCGAAACCCGAGATTACGTGAAGCGTGTGGGCGGCGCCTATTCGGACGCCCGGAAATCCGCCGCGCCCACAGGTCCGGCCAGCACCATGGCGCCGGCGCCCCCGGAACCGGAGTACCGGCCTTTGGAGTATTACTTCGACGCGCGGGGCGACCTGCACGTCCTGACGAGGTAGACAGCGTGGCCCTGCCGCCTTGGCGAGCGACGCGGGCTTGGATGTGGTGGACGGGATTGCTGTGCGCCTTCGCGCTGTCCGCGCAGGACGCGGCGCCCCCCGCCGCTCCCGTCCTGCGCATCGAAGCCGTGCGGCACTGGGTGCTGGCCGACACCGTCCGCATCTCCATCGAAGTCAGCGGGGAGTTCCATTTCCGCCGCGACCGCCTCTCGAATCCCGACCGGATCTACTTCGACATCGTGGGCGCGAAACCCGCCGCCGGTTCGCCCAGGGTTCAGACCATTGCCGTCGGGGACCGCCTCCTGAAGCAGATTCGGATCTCCGAGACCCAACCCGGCGTCACCCGCGTCGTGCTGGACCTGGACCGGCCGGTCGACTACTCGGCGGCGCAGTTGGCCAACCCCGACCGGCTGATTATCGAACTTCGGCCCGAAGCGAAGAGTCCCGCCGCCAAGAGATCGCCGCCGCCGCCGGCGCCGGCCAAGCCGTCCGAGCCGACGCGGGAGACCAGCACCATCGCTGCCGCTGGGCCGCCTCCGGCCGCCGAGTCGAAATCGCAGGCCGTAACCGCCAAGGCGCCGGCGGTTGCCGCGCCGGTAGCGGAATCCAAGCCGGCGGCCACGGTTGCGGAAAGGCCGAAAGCCGAACCAGCGCGGCCGGAGGTCCAAGCCGCGGCCAAGCCGGCCGATGTTCCCGCGCACGGCGCCTCCGGCTCGGCGGAACCGATCACCGCCTCCGTCGTGCCGCCGGTCTCCAGCCCGGCGAAGGAAACGCCCGCCGCCGTGGCGCCGGCAGCGGTTGCGAAGAACGCGGAGACTCGCCCGGCGCTGCCGCCGTTGGCTTCCACTCCATCACCGGCCTCGGTTCCGGCCGCTCAGACGCCGCCGCAGACCGCCGCCGCGAACCCGCAGGCCGCGCCGGTGGAGCCTCCGGCGGTGGCGCTGCCCGCGTCGAAATCGCGCGTGGGAAACAACTCGCTGGTTCGCGCCCTCGGCCTGAAGCTTCAGCGCGTGGTGATCGACCCGGGCCACGGCGGACATGACACCGGCACCATCGGCCGCGGCGGTCTGATGGAAAAGGATCTCGTCCTGGACGTGGCGCGCCGCCTGGGCGCACTCATCGAGGAACGCCTGGGCGCCGAGGTCGTCTACACGCGGACCGAGGACGTGTTCGTTCCGCTGGAAGAGCGCACCGCCCTTGCCAACGAAAGGCGGGCCGACCTGTTTCTTTCGATCCACGCCAACGCCGGGGTGAGTTCCGCGACGGGTACCGAGACCTACTACCTGAACTTCACCACCTCGAAGGCCGCCATGGAAGTGGCGGCCCGCGAAAACGCCTCCAGCCAGCGATCCATCCACGAGTTGCAGAGCCTCATCGAGAAGATCGCCTTGAAGGACAAGGTGGACGAATCGCGCGAGTTTGCCGCCCGCGTGCAAACGGCCCTGGTGAAGGAACTGGCCCGCACCAATCCCAATTCGCGCGACCGGGGGGTCCGCAAAGCGCCGTTCGTGGTTCTCATCGGCGCTTCGATGCCCTCGGTCCTCGCCGAGATCGCCTTCCTCAGCAACGCCCGCGAAGAGAAGCTCCTGGCGCGCCCGGATTACCGCCAGAAGATCGCCGAGGGCCTTTACAAAGGCGTTTCGCAGTACGCCTCCACTCTCAGCCGCTACCAGTTGGCCGAAAAGAAACCGTAGCGGCGGCTTTCTCCGCTATCCTGAATCTATGGCCGTTCTCGTCTTCCGCCACGTCCCATTCGAGCATTTAGGCCGTATCGCGCCCGCGTTGGAGCGGCGCGGCGTCGTGGCCGAGTACGTGGACCTGTATCGCGACGCCGCCCGGCCGGTAGATCTGGCCGCCGCCCAGGGCCTCATCTTCATGGGCGGCCCGATGTCGGCCAACGACGGCGACGCCTACATCCAGCGCGAGCTCGCCATCATCGCCGATGCCGCCGCTCGCGGCCTGCCGATCCTCGGCATCTGCTTGGGCGCGCAGTTGATCGCCCGGGCGCTCGGCGCGCGCGTCTACCGCAACCCGGTGAAGGAGATCGGCTGGTATCCGATCACCTGGACGCCGGACGCCGCGGCCGACCCTGTGCTGGCCGGTCTGGCGGGCTCGGAGACCGTGTTCCACTGGCACGGCGAGACCTTCGATCTTCCGGAGGGCGCCGTGTGGCTGGCATCGTCGGAAGCCTGCCGCCATCAGGCCTTCCGCCGTGGCGGGTCGATCTACGGCCTTCAGTTTCACCTGGAAGTTACACCGGAAATGATCGCCGACTGGACCGGGCAGGACCTCAACTCGGGCGACGTGCGCGAACTGGCTTCGCTTCCCGATCCCCACGCCAATGCCGCGCGGCTCGAGGAACTCTCCGCGCTGGTCTTCGGCCGTTGGGCCGCGTTGTTGCGGGATGGACTCCGAAATCACTAGGATGAAGGAGTACGGCATCCGAAACGCGGAGGGGAGAGGATGATCTACTCACGGTCGGCCGAGTATGCCATTCGAGCGTTCGTGAATCTGGCCCAGGTTCCCGAAGGCAAGTACGCCATGGTCAAGAACATCGCGCGGGAGGAAGGCATCCCGGCGCACTTCCTGGCCAAGATCCTGCAACAGCTTGCGCGCAAGGGCCTGCTGCGGTCCAGTAAGGGTCCCACCGGCGGATTCCACCTGCGCCGCAAGCCGGAAGAGATTTCGCTCATGCAACTGGTCGACTCGTTGGACGGCCTGGGCGACTACGAAAAGTGCGCCTGCGGCCTGTCGGAGTGCAACGATCAGATGCCCTGCGGGATGCACGACTCCTGGTCCGCGCTGCGCACGCGCATCGTCGACTACCTGAGCAAGACCACCATCGCCGACGTGTGCCAGGCACTGGAAGCGAAACGGCAGAAGGCGGCGAAACCGGCGCGCGCCAAGCGGCCGGCGGCCGTGAAATGATCGGCCCCAGCCGGGCCGGCGGGAATAGGTCTATGAGCAACTCCGTGTTGGTCCCCATGGTGGTGGAGCAGACGGCGCGCGGCGAACGCGCCTACGATATCTACTCGCGGCTGCTGCGGGAGAACATCATCTTTCTGGGAACCCCCATCGACGACGCGGTCGCCAACCTGGTGATCGCGCAAATGCTGTTCCTCGCAGCCGAGGACCCGGACAAGGACATCTCGCTGTACATCAACACGCCGGGCGGCTCGATTACGGCGGGCCTGGCGATCCTCGACACCATGCGCTTCGTCGAGCCGGACATCGTCACCATCTGCGTCGGGCAGGCCGCCTCCATGGGCGCGGTGCTGCTGGCGGCCGGCACCAAGGGCAAGCGCTACAGCCTGCCCCATTCGCGCATCCTGATCCACCAGCCTTCGATGAGCGGTCTGGCCGGCCAGGCCGCCGACATCGACATCTACGCCAAAGAGATCCTGCGGATGCGCGAAAGCCTGAACCAGATTCTCGCCGACGCCACCGGCCAGCAGACAGACCGAGTGGCCCGCGACGTGGATCGCGACTACATCATGGACCCGCAACAGGCGGTCGATTACGGCATGATCGACCGCGTGATCACCAGCCGCGAGCTTTCGCCGGTCGCCAAGGTCTAGGCCCGCGCGCAGCAAAGACGGCCTGGCCGTGGGTGGTGCCTGGGGCGCGGCCTCGTGGGCCTGCGCCGCGATTCACTCGCGGTATAACCATGCGCCCACCAGCGTGGCGAGCACGATTTCCGGCAGCGTGACGAGTAGCCCGAGCAGCATCATCTTCGGGGGGTACAACTGCATGGGCGCCATGCTGACGGCGGACTGTACATACACCAGCAGCCACAGGATAAGCCCCACGCGCATGGCTGTCCTCGGCCCCGCTCCGAAGCGCGGACGCGCCGCGGCGTAGACCCACACCGCCAGGATGCCGATCAGAAAGGCCCAGGCCACATACAGCGCCATCGCGCCGCCGCCCGATGCCACTTCTGTGCGATTTAGTGCTGCAAGCGCCGCTTCAATGTCGGCGGCAAAAACAACCCCGTTCCAGAAAAACTCGGAAACGCAAATGACCAAACCGGCCAGCAGGCCGCCCAGCAGGACACGGCCCGCGTTGATCTTGCCCATGGGCACCTCCGTACCGGGGCATTATACGCGGAACGGCACGCCGGGTTTGCCGCCCTGTCTGTCCGGCGCCTCAGCGGTCCGGCGGCCGTTGGATCTCACCTCGTTGCGCCGGCCATTAACAACGATGGTCTGCAGCCCCAGGCGGGGCGGTTGCAGCGACGGAATCCTGGGGCATACTGGAAGGCAGGCTTGAGGGAGATCCGCACCCGGTGCGGTCCAGGAGGGAAGCCAGCGTGGATGGAAAGCAGAGCCGCCGAGCGGCCATATCTTCTCTTCTTGCGGCGCCACTGGCGCCTGGGTTGTTGAAAGGGGCCGAAGCGCTTGACGCGTTCAGCCAGAACCGCCGGATCGGGCGGGGCGTCAACATCCTGGGGTACGACCCCGTCTGGCACACGCCCGCCAAGGCGCGCTTCACGGTGCGGCACTTCGAGCGGATCAAAGCCGCGGGCTTCCAGTCGGTCCGCATCAACCTGGCGCCGTTTCGCGCAATGGACGCGAGCCGGAATTACCGGCTGAGCGACGCGTGGCTCAAGACGCTGGACTGGGCCGTGAGCGGGGCGCTGGCCAACGGCCTGGCCGTGGTCCTGGACTGCCACGAGTTCCAGGCCATGGGAGAGGATCCCGCGGGCAACCGCGAGCGGTTCCTCGCGTTCTGGAACCAAGCCGGATTGCTGTTCCGCTACGCGTCCCCGCAGGTGATGTTCGAGCTTCTGAACGAGCCGTCGCGCAACCTGACGCCGCAACTATGGAACAGCTATCTGGCCGAGGCCCTGGCCATCGTGCGCGCCTCCAACCCGGCGCGCACAGTGATCCTTGGGCCGGCCGGCTTCAACAAGGCCGATTCGCTGGAGTCGCTCCGGTTGCCCGAGCGGGATCGCAACATCATCGTGACGCTGCACTACTACCTGCCGATGGCGTTCACCCACCAGGGCGCGCCGTGGAACGAGGAGAACAAAGACAAGACCGGTGTGGAGTGGGTGGGGACGCCGGAGGAGCAGCAGATCATTGTCCAGGACTTCACCAAGGCCAGGATGTGGGCGCGCGCGCAGAACCGGCCGGTGTTTCTGGGCGAGTTCGGCGCGTATGACAAGGCCCCGATGGAATCGCGCGCCCGCTACACGGCATTCGTGGCGCGCACGGCGGAGAAGATGGGGTGGAGTTGGGCCTACTGGCAGTTCGATAGCGATTTTCTCCTTTACAACGTGGAAGAGGACCGCTGGGTGGAGCCGATCCGGGATGCGCTCATCCCGAAGTCCTGAGCACGCAGGATGCCGGTTGCCGGGGGAGCGGTGACGAAGGCGGCGGCGCTGCGCCCGAGGGGCCGCGCCACCCGCTGCCGGCTTTTCAGCCCGCTGGACCCGCTGGAAAGCGGCTCCGCAGACTGAAAGGCCACCCCACAGGGCCGTTCTGGATTTGCCGATTCGCCGGCTCGGGACGCCGGTTACCCGCCGGCGGCGTCACGCGTTGGCGGGGTGGCGGCGCGAAACGAGGATGGGGCCGGGATCAGGCCCGTCCCGCGAAGGTGCGGGTCTCTGTGGCGATCTTCACCTTTTCGCCTTCTTTGATGAAGAGGGGGACGCGGATTTCGAGGCCGGTCTCCAGTGTGGCCGGCTTGGTGACGGTGCCGCTTGAGGAATCGCCGCGCACGCCCGGTTCGGTGGACGCGACTTCCAGTTCCACAAACGCGGGGAGTTCCAGCCCGATGGGATTGCCGTTGAACTTGAGCAATTCGACGAGCGTGCCCGCGATCAGGAAGTCCAGCGCGCCCCGGACCATCTCATCGGACAGGGTGAGGGTTTCGAAGCTGTCCTGGTCCAGGAAATGCGAACCGCTGCTGTCGCTGTAGAGATAGGAGGCCGGGACCTTTTGCAGATCCGGCTCTTTGAACTTCTCGCTCGCCTTGAAGGTCCGGTCAAAGACCGCGTTGGTCGCCAGGTTGCGCATCTTCAGGCGCACCAGCGTCTGCCCGCCCCGCGCGGTGGGCGTGTTCACCTCGGCTTCCAGGCACACGTAGGGCGTGTTGTCGATCTCGAACAGCGTCCTTCGTTTGACGTCAATTGCATCGATCAATAAAGCCATGAACTCCTCGACGGCGGGCCGGCACCGCTGGCGGCACAAGCCGGCTCACGTTTCCTTTCAAGTATAAGGGGAGGGGGCAAGGGCGGTCCTGTCGGATGCAGAGGTGTCCTCACCGCCACCTGAATGATCCTCGACTCCGTCAATAGGCACACAACCAGCGGCAAAACCAGCAGGACCGACACCAGCAGCAGCATCAGGAGGACCAGGAGCAGCATTAACTCCGCAAAGGACCGGGGCCGCTTTATGATTAACTGCGCAGAGGCGTCCTCATTGTATCGATCCGAGTCCCGTCTGCCCCTGCCCGTCAAACCCCGAGCACCTCACCCAATTCATCAATAAGCTGTTTCCGTCTCTTCGTGCCGGTCTTCGCCAGGTTCTCCAGCCGCCACCGAACCGCTGGGAGGCGTTGCGCGTGAGGAATATCAAGTAGCTCCCACGCCGGCGCACCCATCTCGAAGGAAACCAGGAACCTGCGATGCTCATTGGGCATGTTGCCCACGAGACTGGCGATAAACTCTTCGCGCGTCTTGTACAGGTCGGCGAGCGTAACCGGTTGTTCTGTCATCCCCACGAAGCCCCGTTCGAACTCCTGTGCCACATCGAGGCGGGCGGGTCTGAGAAGTTCAGACATCGGGCGGTTGTGGCTGAGGATGTAGACGAGGAAGGCCGAGCGCAAGGTCGCGCCGGTTCCCTCGTTGGCGAGAAGACCGCGGATATCGAAAAGGTCCCGGGGGTGTTGGCGGTCAAGGGCGGCCACGAGTTTGCCGCCGTAGAGGTCGTCGAAACTCACGACTTTGATTTCCGCGAAACCGAACTGCTCTTCGACTTTCGTTGACACGGACCGGGTTTCCGGTTCGTACACGCATCCTCGAAGAACGGGCGTCACCTCGATCTTGATCTGAACGCCGCCCTCCCTCACGAAATGCTTGTTGACGATGTTCTCGCCCTTGAGGTTGGTGGAGACGACCTCGGCGCCACGAAGACCCTCGCGGATGCGGTCGCCAAGACGCGACATGGACGCGTGAATATCGGCAAGAGACGCCGCTCTGTCGGCCACAGGCAGGTAGGTGAGATCGATATCCACCGAGACGCGCGGCATGTCGCGGACGAAAAAGTTGATTGCAGTCCCGCCCTTGAGGGCGAAGCAGGTTTCTTCGGCGACGAGCGGGATGGTTCGCACCAGCAGCGCGGCCTGGCGGCGGTGCATTTCAGAGAACGGCATCGAGGTTTTCCGGAACGGTGATGTTGTATTTGGTGTCTAGCTTGCCGCCACGCACGAGCATCCGCTTGCCTTTGCCGAAGTCGATGCTGGAGCGATCGAGCTGATGCAACCAGACGTGATTGTGGCGTTCGGCGAACCAGAAGAACAACCGCTTGATTTTGACGCTTCTGCAGTCGGCGAGGAGCGCTTGAAGCCGCCGTGGGCTGAGAGTTCGGAGGCCCTCCATTAGCACGTCCGCCTGATGGAAGGTCTCGCGGCTGGGAACCTCGTCGAGCAATTCCAGGATGGCCCTTTCGGGTGTTGACACAACGAGCGGTAAACTCTGAAGTCCCGAGGGCTGCAGCGTGAGGCTGGACTGAGTCATAGACGCGCTACCCGCCTTGCCGCCGTAGGGCGGGATTTGAGCGCCACGGAAGAGCTTCAGAGAGCTGTGAAACACGACCTGAGTCTCGATGCCTAGTCGCGGTACCCAACGCGGCGGGTCTCCCTGCGTATAGAGGTGAACTTCACGCGGACCGCTCACCGCGAGGTAGTGGGCCAGACCCTGCACCTCAAGCGCGGTCCTGGCGCCTACCGCTACGGGCAGGCCAATAAGCGCATTGAGAGAGACAACGAGTTGCTGCCAAAGCAGAGGCCCATTTGGGTCACTCGGCACGGGTCTGCGGTAAACGCCGCGCGCCAGGGAAAGCAGCCAGCCGTTCATTACGTATTTGCGCCGGAGTTGACGTGAGATGCCGTGCCGCTCAAGCCATCTAGCATCCACCACCAGACCTTCTGGGAGACTGCGGTTCAGCCAGTTTAACTTTTCCTTGTTTTGACTACCCATGGTTTACAAAATACACTTTTTTTAAACCCGGGACAAGTTTATGAATTGTCGTGTTTGTAAACCAGTGGTTTACAAAAACGATCAAAGGCAAACTGCAGGCCGCGCTCGATATCGAGTCTTCGCAAGCGGCCAGGCTGCCTCCGACGGGATTTATCTTTCAAGATCGTGGCCAAGCAAAGTCGAAAGACAACGAGCGAGGATGAGACGGACGCCGACCCTCGCGTGCCAGCCCGGCTCCCCCCCTCTGCTAAACTATTCTTCGTATGACCCTCGAGGAACTCGAACGCGAATACATGCCGCTCCGCCAGCAATCGGAAGCTGTGCGGAGCTATCTTTGACTCCCCCAAGAAACAGTCGCAACTAGCCGAAATCGAAAAGCTGGTCTCCGCCCCCGACTTCTGGAATTCGCCCGAACGCAGCCAGAAGATCATGCAGGACCGCAAGCGCCTGGAAGAGGCTATCGCCAACGAGGCGTCCCTGCGCGCGGCCGCCTCGGACCTGGAAGCCCTCTTCGAGCTGTTCCGCGAGGGCGAGGCCGTCGGCAACGACATCGAGCAGGAAATGAAACGCCTGCGCGAGCGGCTCGCCGAACTGGAGACGGCCATGCTGCTGGCCGGCGACAACGACCGGCTCAGCGCCATCGTCACGATTCACCCAGGCGCGGGCGGCACCGAAAGCCAGGACTGGGCCGAGATGCTCGAGCGCATGTACCTGCGCTGGGCCGAACGCAAAGGGTTCGGAACGTCGGTAACCGACCGGCTCGAAGGCGAAGGCGCGGGCATCAAGTCGGTCACTTTCGAGGTCAACGGCGAGAACGTCTACGGCCTGCTGCAATCCGAGGTCGGCGTGCACCGGTTGGTGCGCATCAGCCCGTTCGACGCCAACGCGCGGCGGCATACGTCGTTCGCCTCGGTGTTCGTCTATCCGCAGGTGGACGACGAGATCAAGATCGACATCAAGCCCGAGGATTTGCGCGTCGATACGTTCCGGTCGAGCGGGGCGGGCGGGCAGCATGTGAACCGTACCGACTCGGCCATACGGATGACGCACCTGCCCACGGGCATCGTGGTGCAGTGCCAGAACGAGCGCTCGCAGCACAAGAACCGCGCCAGCGCATTGAAGCAGTTGCGCGCGCGGCTCTACGAACACGAAATGGCCAAGAAGAAGGCCGAAGACGACAAGCTGGAGGCGGGCAAGCTCGACATCAACTTCGGCAGCCAGATACGCAGCTACGTGCTGGCGCCCTACCGGCTGATCAAGGACCATCGCACGAAATTGGCGATCGGCGATGTGGACAAGGTGCTCGACGGCGGGCTGGACGATCTCATCCAGGCGTGGCTGGTCTTCCGCAAGACGGGCAAGACCGCCGGCGATGGGAAGGACGACGCGGTGGATTGAGGCCGCCGGACGCCGGGACGAGGCTCGATGCGGCGCGCGAAGGCGTGCGCCGCGAACGCGGATGGAAACACGAGACCATGGCGGGGCGGTACGGCCGGAGGATCTGGCGCGCGCGGCGGAGTTGATCCGCTCGGGCCGCCTGGTGGCGTTTCCCACCGAGACGGTATATGGGCTGGGGGCCAACGCGCTCGACGCCGAGGCCGTGCAGCGAATCTTCGAAGCCAAGGGGCGCCCCTCCACCAGCCCGCTGATCGTGCACGTCGATTCGATCGAGATGGCGCAGGCCGTGGCGCGGGAATGGCCGAAGACGGCGAGCCGGTTATCGGCGGCCTTCTGGCCCGGGCCACTCACGCTGGTGCTTCCGAAGCGGCCGGAGATCCCGGACATCGTCACCGCCGGTTTGCCCACGGTCGGGATACGCATGCCGTCGCATCCGGTGGCGCTGGCGCTGGTGCGAAAGGCAGGCGTGCCGATCGCGGCGCCCAGCGCTAATCCCTTTACAAGGCTTTCGCCGACGACGGCGGACCACGTGCGCGAAATGCTCGCCGGGCGCGTCGAGATGGTGCTTGACGGCGGTCCGTCGGAGGTTGGGATCGAATCGACGGTGATTTCGCTGGCGGTGACCCCGGCGGCGCTGCTACGGCCCGGGGCGGTGACGCGGGGGCAGATCGAGGCGGTCATCGGGCCGCTGGAGATGGGCGGATGGGCGCCGGGCGCGGCGCACGCCTCGCCGGGAATGCACCGGAAGCATTACAGCCCGCGAACACGGCTTTTCATCGTGAAGGACGCCGCTTCGTTGCCGCCGGGCAGGGGCGTCTACCTGGCGCGCGGGGCGGCTTCGGCCGTGCCGATGCCACAGGAGGCGGCCGCCTACGGCGCGGTTCTCTACCGGACGCTGCACCGGTTGGACCGCGAGGGATGGGACTGGATCGCGGTAGAGGCCGTTCCGGACACGCCGGAGTGGACCGCCGTTCGCGACCGCCTGATGCGGGCCGCCCACGCGGACTAGCGCCGCCTGCGGTAAGATGGCGGGAACCGCATGACGCGCTACCGGTGGTCCATCCTCGCGTTGTTGTTCCTGGTGACGACGAACAACTACCTGGACCGCATCGTCTTCTCGGTACTGATCCCGGTCATCCGGGACGACCTGCACATCTCCACCGAGCAGTACGGGTACGTGACGGCGGCCTTCAAGACCGCCTACATGATCGGCTTCCTGGTGGCGGGCCGGTTCATCGACACGTATGGAACGCGGTTGGGGTATGCGATTTCGATCGTGTTCTGGTCGGTGGCCGCGGTGCTGCACGCCGCCTCGCGCAGCGCGCTGCAATTGAGCTTCTGGCGCGCGCTGCTGGGCGTGGGAGAATCGGGAAACTTCCCGGCGGCGGTCAAAGCCGTGGGCGAGTGGTTTCCGAAGAAGGACCGCGGGCTGGCGACGGGCATCTTCAATTCGGGTACAACCCTCGCGTCCATTGTCGGGCCGCCGATGTTCGTTTGGATGGCGGCCAATTTCGGCTGGCGGATGTGTTTCCTGCTGACCGGGGCGACCGGGTTCGTGCTGGTCGTGATCTGGTGGATTTGCGCGCGGCCCCCGGAAAAGAACGCGATGGTGAATGCCGCGGAATTGGCCTACATCCAGAGCGACGCCGAGGAGCAGGACGCGGGCGGCGCGAGGATCGGGATGCTCGCGGTGCTGAAGTACCGGGAAGCATGGGGTTTCTCGATCGCCAAAGGCCTGGCCGATCCGGTCTGGTGGTTCTATCTGGAATGGCTGCCGCTATACCTTGTCGACGTGCGCAGTTTCAACATGCAGGCCGTGGGGTGGGCTGTGCCGGCCGTGTATGTGACCGCCGGGGTGGGGAGCGTGGCCGGCGGTTGGCTCACGGGCAAGTTCCTTCGGCGCGGGTGGGGACACTGCCGGGCGCGGAAGACGGCGATGGCGATCTGCGTGTCCCTGATGCCGCTGGGAGCGCTGGCGGTGATCGCGCCGAATCCCGTGGTCATGATCGCGCTGATCGGAATCGCGACCGGGGCGCACCAGGGGTGGTCGGGGATCCTGTTCACGACGACGACCGACATGTTCCCCAAGCGCGCCGTGGCATCGGTGAACGGATTGGGCGGCGCGATCGGGGGTCTGGGCGGGATCTTATTCTCGTCACTCCTTCCCGGGTGGCTGGTACCCCACTTCGGATACAAGCCCATCTTCTTGGTGATGGGATGCCTGCATCTGTTGGCCCTATTGACCTTCCACCTTTTGGCTGGCCGGATGCGGCGTGTGGAGATGTAAAGAGGCCGCGCACCGCATCCCCTAATTGTTGGTGATCGGTACTAGTTCTTTCCTAGGCGTATACTCTCGAAAGGGCTATTGAACGCGAGGGCCGCGGCGGACAGCATCGGGGAAGGACACGCAGCGAAGGTGCTGGCTACCGTGGTGCGCGTTAAAGCCCTGGGGCCAGTTGCGCGAGACGCAATCCGGCAGGAGGACGAACGTGAACTGGAACCGGTTTCTCTACGAGGAAGATGGGCAGGACCTTGTCGAGTACACGTTGTTGTTGGCCATGGTTTGCCTGGCATCGGCGGCGTTGATGATCACCGCTGGCGGCTCCATCAGCGGGATCTGGACAACGACCAACAACAACCTCTCATCGGCCCACTCGATGGCAACCCAATAGCGCGACGGACGCCGGCAACGGCTGCCAGCGCGCCTCCGGAACGCCCGCAGGGGTCCTCGCACGGACCTGGCGTGCTAGACTTGCCTGTTGAGATGGCCCCGCCTCCGGGGCGTTATGACTCGTCTGATCCGCGACCTGGTTCCCGTCCACGTGCTTTCGCTCCTGATCACGGAAGCATGCCTGATGTTCTGTTGCTTCACGGCGGCCTGCTACCTGATGTTGGATGTCGATCCGATGGTCTACCTGGTCTATGACGGCGGCCTCGGACGGATCGCGCTGATCGAGTTGACGCTGCTGGCCGGGATCTACCTGAACGACTTGTACGGAGACGTGCGGGTGCGCAGCCGGATGCGCCTGGTGCAGCAGGGTTGCCAGGTGCTGGGCTTCGCGTTCCTGTTTCAGGCGGTGCTCGGATACCTGAGCCGCGATCTGACGCTGCCGCGTTGGACGATGCTGGCGGGTAGCGGGTTGAGCTTCGTCTGTTTCATCGCGTGGCGGCTCTTTTACAGCGAGGTCGTGTTGAGCGCCGGCGCCGAGGAGCGGCTGCTGCTGTTGGGAAGCGACGCGCTGAACGAGCGGGTATCGGGGTGGCTCGACCGGCACCCGGAGTTGGCCATCCGCGTGGCGGGGCGGGTGAGCGACGAAGAACTGGAACGGGTCTGCACCCGCCAGGAGGACGGCGCACCGCGTTTTCCGGGGTTGCCGGACGCCGTGGCGCGGACCAGGGCGGACCGGATCGTGGTCGGGATGCGCGAGCGGCGCGGGCGTGTGCCGCTGCGCGACTTGCTGGAACTCCGGTTTGCCGGCGTCCTGGTCGAGGAATCCAGCGCCACCTACGAGCGGGTGTTCAAGCGTGTATCGCTGCGGGACCTTCGAGCAAGCCAGTTGGTCTACTCCGCGAATCTGGGGCCGCGCCGCGCGAGCCTGGACCTCCAGTTGGCCTACTCCACCGTGATCGCGGTGGCGGCGTCGGTGTTGCTTTCGCCGGTGATGGTGATTGTAGCGCTGGCGGTGAGACTGACCTCCAAGGGCCCGATTCTGTACCGCCAGACCCGCGTGGGGCGGGGCGGGGCGGCGTTCACGCTGTACAAGTTCCGTTCGATGCGCGAGGACGCCGAGGCGGCCACCGGCGCGGTCTGGGCGGCCAAGGACGATCCCCGCGTGACTTCCATCGGGAAATGGCTCCGGCTCCTGCGGCTGGACGAGTTGCCGCAGTTGTTCAACGTCCTGCGCGGCGAGATGTCGATTGTGGGACCGCGTCCGGAGCGGCCGGAATTCGTGCGGCAACTCGCCGAAAGCATCCCGTTTTACCCGCAGCGGCACTGCGTGAGGCCCGGCATCACGGGCTGGGCGCAGATCAACCACAAGTACGGCGACTCGCTGGAAGACGCGGCGACCAAGCTGGAGTTCGACCTGTACTACATCAAAAACATGTCGTTCGCCTTCGACATGTACATCATGTTCCACACCGTCAAGACGGTCCTGTTGAGCCGCGGCGCGCAATAGCGGTCCGCCCGCGCGGGCTCCGCATTGACCGGCATGGGGCGCATCCCGTACAATCGGAACTGGAAGGCGAGGTGTGCCCGGGGCGCGCGCGAGCTTCCGACGGGCGGGCGGGAGTAACTCAATGGTAGAGTCACAGCCTTCCAAGCTGTTGGTTGCGGGTTCGATTCCCGTCTCCCGCTCCAGGATTTTTTGCTAGAATCGGTAGTTTGCCCGGCTGGCGTAGCTCAGTTGGCAGAGCATCTGATTTGTAATCAGAGGGTCGGGGGTTCAAATCCCTCCGCCAGCTCCAGTTTGGCAGCGCCGCCAGCGCGCCGGGTTGAGTTTGGACGGGTGGCCGAGTGGTTAATGGCAGCAGACTGTAAATCTGCCGCTCCTAGCGGGCTACGGAGGTTCGAATCCTCCCCCGTCCACCAGACTCTCCGGCGGAGCGGCCGGCGGCCGCCGCGGGCGCGAGGGTGTTCAAGGGCCGACGTAGCTCAGTAGGGAGAGCGCGTCCTTGGTAAGGACGAGGTCACCGGG
>CAZVIK010000035.1:0-1028 GCA_964627045.1 uncultured Solibacteraceae bacterium
TGCAAGTCCTCGGGGCTGAAGCCCTCATATCCTGCTGCCCCATCCACAACCAGGCGTGCCAATACGTCAAGGCGGCCGATACTGCTCTTTGCGGTTGCTTGCCCGTAGATGCGAGCGTCAGCGAGTCCGTTGCTCAGACGCTCACGTATCTTGAACAAGTAGGTATGGCGCGGTTTTAGGATATAAGTACTATCCGTGGAGCGGCAGCGAGTGGCTAGCCCGTGTTTCTTGACGAAGTGCAGGTAGCTTGGACCTAATGGCTTAATCGACCCCTCAGGAAGTTCGTAACCGTCATCGGTCAAATGGAGGTCCATCGACGAATGGCCGATCTTTCGGTCCTCCTCGGTGTCCGTCAGGCAACCTTTGTCGCAGAGCACCGCAACCTGTCGGCGCGACAGAACGCCGGGAATCCAGTCGCGCCATGGACCGTTGTTCGTCATCTCGCGCTTTTCCCAACAACGAGCAGCATACCACCACGGGGGCAGTGGTTGCGTGGGGGTTGTGCGAGGCGATCAGCAGCGTGACGAGCAGGGCGATGCCCGGTCCTGGCGCCTGCCGCCCCTCCATCCTGATACGATCTATCTGTTATGCCTGCCATCCCTCTCGAAGACATTGTGGATTCACGCGACGACTCGCTTTACGACGTCGCCACCAAGGCCCCCGGCCCTCCCGGCGCGCTCCCGCTCACCGATGAAATCATGCGCACGCGCGCCTCGGGCGATCTGTTCGGTTGGACCCAGAACGCCGCTATGGGCTGGGACCCCTCCACGCTCGGCCGCAAGGAGTTTATGATCCTCTCCACCCACGGCGGCTTCCGCGCACCCGACGGCACACCTATCGCCCTCGGCCTGCACACCGGCCACTGGGAGGTGAACTTGCTCGTCGAGGCGGCCGCGCGCGAACTCGCCGCGCTCGGCACCATCCCGTTCGCTACCTATTGCAGCGACCCTTGCGACGGCCGCACCCAGGGCACCGCCGGCATGTTCGAGAGCCTAGCCTACCGCAACGACGCCGCCACCATCTACCGC
>CAZVIK010000035.1:1038-22749 GCA_964627045.1 uncultured Solibacteraceae bacterium
AGGCGTGCCGGCGATGATGATGGCGCTGGCGGGCATGCCGGACCTGCCCGCGATTCTGGTGCCCGGAGGCGTGACTCTCCCGGCCGACGACGGCTGGAACGCCGCCGCCGTTCAATCCATCGCCGCGCAGTACGTCCACGGGCAGATCACCCTGGAAGAGGCCGCTTCTGTCGGTTGCCACAGTTGCGCCAGTCCCGGCGGAGGCTGCCAGTTCCTGGGTACCGCCGCAACATCGCAGGTGGTGGCCGAGGCGCTCGGCCTCACGCTGACGCATGCGGCGCTGTCGCCTTCGGGCCATCCCATCTGGGTGGACATGGCTCGGCGTTCGGCGCGAGCGGTGGCTACGCTCGAAGCCCGCGGCATCCTCATGCGGGACATTCTCACCGAGGCCTCCGTTCACAACGCCATGGTGACGCACGCCGCGTTCGGCGGCTCCACCAACCTCATCATGCACCTGGCGGCCGTGGCCCACGCGGCTGGGTTGCGCCGCCCCACCCGCGACGATTGGGCGCGGGTGAACGCGCAGGTGCCTCGCATCGCCGATATTCTCCCGAACGGCCCGAAGAGCCACCCCACCGTGCAGGCGTTCCTGGCCGGAGGCGTTCCCGAAGTGATGCTTCACTTGAAACGCGCCGGCCTGCTGGAACTCGGCGCGTTGACCGCGAGCGGTGAGACTTTGGGGCGGATGCTCGAATGGTGGGAGGGCTCGGAGCGCCGCGCGAAACTGCGCGCGCTGCTGCTCGCGAAAGACGGCGTCGATCCCGGCGACGTCATCATGGACCCGGATACGGCCCGCCGCCGCGGCCTCACCTCGACGGTCTGCTTCCCGACGGGCAACCTGGCGCCGGAAGGGTCGGTCATCAAGAGCACGGCCATCGATCCGAGTGTGGTGGATGCGGACGGCGTGTTCCGTAAGATCGGTCCGGCGCGCGTGTTCTTCACCGAAGCCGCCGGCATCGCGGCGATCAAGGACACCGGACCCAAGGGCATCAAACCCGGCGACATCATGGTGCTGGCGGGCCGCGGCCCCATGGGCACGGGCATGGAAGAGGTGTTCCAGCTTACCGTGGCGTTGAAGTACCTCGAGTTTGGAAAGCACGTGGCCTTGATCACGGACACCCGCTTCAGCGGAGTCTCCACGGGCGCCTGCATCGGGCACGTTTCGCCGGAGGGTCTCTCGGGCGGCCCCATCGGCAAGGTGCGCGAAGGCGACACGATCGAGATCGTCATCGACCGCAACCGGCTGGAAGGCACCGTGAACCTGATCGGCGCCGAGGGTAAGGTCTTCGGAGCGGAGGAAGGCGCGCGAGTGCTCGCGACGCGTACGCCGCATCCCGACCTGGCTCCCGATCCGCGTCTCTCCGACGACACGCGGCTGTGGGGCGCGCTGCAAGATGTCAGCGGCGGCTCCTGGGGCGGCACGGTCTACGACCTGGACGCCATCCTGAAGGCGATTGCGGCGGGGAAGAAGGCGCTTGCCGGAGGAGACGGCCGGGCGTGAACGCCACCTCGCTTCGCGTGGCGCGGCCGGTGGCGCTGCTGGCGGCGCTGTGTCTTCTCGCACTCGCGGCCGCCGCGCAGGAAGAACGTATCGCCGTCCAGGTGGTCCCGAAGGAGACCCTGGAGGCGAATCTCAAGCTGTCGCCCAAGAGGAACGGGGAGCGCGCCGCCACGCTGAAGCGGCTCTTCGAAGAAGCCGGCTGCGCGGACCTCGTGGAGCACTACCCGCGCACGCTCCCCACGCCGAACGTCGTTTGCACGCTTCCAGGCGCCGAGCCGTCCCTGGTTGTCGTGGGCGCGCACCACGACAAGGCGCCGCAAGGCGACGGGGTCATCGATAATTGGAGCGGCGCGTCGCTGCTGCCGAGCCTGTACCGCGCGTTGGCGGGCCGGCAACGGCGCTTCACTTACGTCTTCGTGGGATTCAGCGCGGAGGAGACGGGACTCAACGGATCGCGCGAGTATCTGCGCCAGTTCAAGGGCGAGGACATACGCCGGATCAAGGCCATGGTGAACCTGGATTGTCTCGGCTCCGGCCAGGTGAACGCCTGGCCCAACCACTCCGACAGACGCTTGTTAAATTTGCTCTGGAGCGTAAGCCAGTCCGCGGGTATAGAGCTTGGGCTGGTGAACGCAGACCGGGTTGGTAACTCGGACGCCGCCTGGTTCCGGTCATCTCAGATCCCCACGCTGGACATTCACTCGCTCACGCAGAAGACGCTGCCGCTGCTCCACAGCCGCCGGGATACCTACGAGGCCGTCAAGCTGGACGACTACGAAGAGGCCTACCGTCTGGTGGCACTGTTCCTTGCTTACCTGGACGCGCAGTGGGAAACTGCGGCGGAGCCGAGCCGATGAGCATTCGCGCGCTGAATCCTGGGCGGCGCGTTTCCGAAAGTGGGCCTGCCTTGAAAAGAAACCAAGCCACCCTGCGCGGCACTTCGAAAAAGGCGCCGCCCACCGCAGACGCCGTCCACGAGTACCTTGCTCGCGTGCCGGACCCTGCTCGCACGACTATGGAGAAATTGCGCGCGGCGATCCGTTCGGCGGCGCCCCGGGAAGCTACCGAGAAGCTCTACTACGCCATGCCCGCGTTCCACTACAAAGGCGCGCTGGTCGCTTACGCGGCGTTCAAGGCGCATTGCAGTCTGTTCCCGTTGAGCGCGGCCATCATCAAGGAGTTCGCGGACGACCTGAGCGGCTACACTACGTCCAAAGGAACCATTCGGTTTCCGCTCGACAAGCCTTTGCCAGCCGCCCTGCTACGCAAGATCGTCAAGGCCCGTGTCGCCGAGCGGGAGCGGAAGGCGGCCAGCCGAAAGCCGGGGGCGTCGCGTTCCAGGAGTTGACCCCCGCCGCGGCTCGCGCGTCAGGAGTGTTTGGTCACGATCAGGCTGTCCAGATCGTAGCCCTGCTGCCGGGCGCGATCTAGGATCCCCTTAAACGTGGCCTCGTCCATCTTGGGCTCGCGGCTGAGCACCCAAAGGTACCGGCGCTTGGGTTCGCCGACCACGGCCCATTTGTAGTCGGGGTCCAGGTCAATGATCCAGTAGTTGCCGGAAAACGGCCAGAAGAAGGTGACCTTGAGCTTGGTATTCGGCCCCTTTGCATCCGCGATGCGGGCCGTACCCTTGGCTTGATTGATCTTGCCGCTGACCGTCCGGCAGGCATTCAGCACGCTAATCTTTCCGTCCTCCCGTAACGCGTAGGTGGCGGTGGTGTCGCCGGCGCAATCCCGTTGGAAGCGGAACGGCATGTGGGCCAGTTCGTACCATTTTCCGACGTAGCGGGACAAATCGACCGACGGCGCAACGTTCAATGGCGGTTTTTGCCCGTCATCCGCGCGGGCGGCGGTCACGGTGAGGAACACGAAAAATAGGGCAGCGAGGTGTTTCACGTTGAGGATCATGGACTTCTCCGGTGTTGTGACGGGTGCTCCGGGAGTAATCTCATAGAGTGGGCCGTCCAAGTCTATTGGATGCAGAAACTGCGCTGGCGTCGCAGGCATGCGACGAGCCTTCACCGGCCGGTTCAGAACGCGCGCCGGTCCTGGTGTGGTTCCGGCAGGACTTGCGCCTGTCCGACAACCCGGCCCTGGCGGCGGCCGTCGCCCGGCGCACCCCGGTGGTCCCGGTATTTATTTGGGCTCCCGAGGAAGACGGCGCGTGGGCGCCTGGGGCCGCCTCGAAATGGTGGTTGTGCCGGTCGCTGCTCAGTCTGAGCGCGGACCTGGAAAGCCGGGGCTCGCGTTTGATCCTCCGGCGCGGGCCCAGTGGAACGGAGCTGTGCCGGCTGGCGGCGGAGACCGGGGCGCGGACGGTCGTGTGGAACCGGCGCTATGGGCCGGCCTCCATCGCGCGCGACCGGGCGGTGGAATCCGCGCTCGGTCAGGCGGGCGTGCGTGCGGAATCGTTCCTGGGAAGCCTGTTGTTCGATCCGGAGACCATGCGCAACCGGTCGGGCCGGCCTTTCCGCGTCTTTACGCCGTTCTGGCGGGCGTGCCTGGCGGCGCGCGCGGCGGAGGCGGCCGCTGACGCCCCGACCCGGCTGGCCGCGCCGGCGCGCTGGCCGGGTTCGCTCGACGTATCGCAACTCGATTTGGAACCGAAGGTCGATTGGGCCGCAGGGCTTCGCGAGGCGTGGCAGCCCGGTGAGTCCGGAGCCCACCGCCGTCTGGTGCGATTTGTGGAGACCGCTCTATCCGGGTACGAGCGAAGCCGGGACCTGCCTGGCGTTGACGGCGTTTCGCGCCTATCCCCGCACCTTCACTTCGGCGAGATCAGCCCGGGACAGGCTTGGCGCGCGGTTTCCGCAATGATGGCGGAATGCCCGGCCGGCGCCGAGGCCTTCTTACGACAGCTTGCCTGGCGGGAGTTCGCCTACCACGTGCTTGTGCACCAACCCGAGTCCCCCGGCCGGCCCTTGCGGCCGGAATTCGAGGCATTCCCTTGGAGATCCGACCCAGCGGCCCTTAAGGCTTGGCAGCGCGGAAAGACCGGCTATCCGTTGGTCGACGCGGGGATGCGCGAGCTTTGGCGAACGGGTTGGATGCACAATCGCGTGCGGATGGTGGCCGCTTCTTTCCTGGTCAAGCACCTGCTGATTCCCTGGCAGGAAGGCGCGCGTTGGTTTTGGGACACCCTGGTGGACGCCGATCTGGCGAACAACAGCTTTGGCTGGCAATGGGTAGCCGGTTGCGGAGCCGACGCCGCGCCCTACTTCCGCATCTTCAATCCCGCGGTGCAGGCGCAGAAGTTCGACGCCGCCGGCGAGTACGTCCACCGGTGGGTCCCCGAATTGCGGGAGGGAGGGGCATACCCGGCTCCGATGGTCGCGCACGATTTCGCCCGGGAGAGGGCACTGGCGGCGCTGGCAAGCATCAAACGCGGCTGACACGGGCGGCGCCGGGACGCGCGGGACAACGGTGCGGAAAAGCGAAGAGGCGCCCGGCCTTGCGCCGGACGCCTCATCGAGTTGTTGAATCCAGTAGCGTGCCTAAAACGGCAGGATCTCTTCGCGGACCGGGTCGAAGTCGATCCGCCGCTTCTGCATGTAACTGATGTTCCCGAGGTGCGAGGCCTGCGCCGATCGGTGGCCGACGAGCACATCGCCGTTGGGCAACTGCCGCGACTTCACGCAGTCGATGAAGTTCTGGATGTGATCCAGGTCGAGCGACGAGGAGGCCTTCACCACGGTGGGTTGGACGTTGCGGCCGACCGGATAGAACTCGTACCGGCTGCGGTCGATCCAGAGACGGCCGGTGGTGCCGCAGAACTCCTGCGCGGCCCCGGTGATGCCGGGCACCAACGTCGCCTCGAAGGTCGCCGTGAACCCCTTCGGGTACTCCAGCAGGACGTTGATGGTGTCCGGGGCGGTGCGCCCGTCCTTGAAGTAGTAGACGCCGCCCGAGGCCTGTGCCGAGGTGGGGATGTCGGAACCCATGAACATGTGCACCACGTCGAGCCAGTGGGTGAACAGGTCGGTGACCTGACCGCCGCCGAATTCCAGGTACGCGCGCCAGTTCCAGAACTGCTGCGGGTCGTAATCGCGCCACTTCAGTGGGCCGAGGAACCGCGCCCAATCCAGGTTCGCCGGCTGCTTTTGGAGGTTCTCGGGCGCCTTGCGCAGATGGTAGCCGTTTCCGTGCCACCAGGTGCGGCACAGGGTGATGGTGCCGAGCTTCCCGGAGTCGATGTACTCCTTCTTGGCCTCAAGATAGTGCTTGCCCGAGCGCTGCTGCATCCCCACCTGGCAGATGCGCTTATTGGTGCGCGCCGCCTTCACGATGGGCGGGCCCTCTTCGGGCTTCAGCGTGAGCGGCTTTTCGATGTAGACGTCCTTGCCGGCGTTCAGCGCATCGATGGCGATGGGCGTGTGCCAGTGATCCGGCACCGCAATCAGCGCAATGTCGACATCCTTGGCCTCGACCACCCTGCGGTAGTCGCTGTACGCCTTCGCGGAGGCCGCGCCTTCCACCTGTTTGACGCGGTCCACGGCATCGGCCCAGGCGTCGCAAAGGCCGACGACGTTGACCGCGCCCGTCTTGATGAAGTTGACCATGTCCTCCCGGCCGCGCGCTCCGCAACCGATGAGGGCCAGATTCATGCGCTCATTGGCGCCGAGCACCCGGCTGTAACTGGCCGCCGTCACTGCGGCCGTGGCTCCCAGGAACAGCCGCCGGCTGGTCCCGCTTTTTTCGACAGTGTTCGCTTGCACGGATGAATTCTCCCCCCGGCGACGACGCCGGTTAACGCTTGATGATTTCTCTCAAGGGGCGCACGTAGATGTTGCGGTAGGCCACCGGCCCGTGGTCCCCCTGAAGCATGATCGGATTGGTGGCCGCTTCCGGAATGTTCATGGCAGCGCGCGTGGGGCCGTCCACCTCCACGCCGTTCTGGACCGAGAGCCCGTTGTGCAGGACGCGGATGAAGCGCGCATTCTCGGTCTTCCGGCCGTTGGCGTCGAAGCGCGGCGCACGAAACCAGATCTGGTAGCTCTGCCACTCGCCGGGACGGCGGGACGCATTCCGGCTCGGCGCCGACCCGCCCACGCCCTGTTCGTTGATCCAGCGGTGATAAATCGCGCCGCCGTCCGAGGTGGTCATCGGCTCGGTGGAACCCCAGCTATCGAAGACCTGCACCTCGTAAAGGCCGTGCAGATAGACGCCGGAGTTGGAACCTTTGGCGATCATGAACTCGAGATAGAGTTCCACGTCGCCGAACTTCTCATCGGAGACGAGATTGACCGTCCGGCCGGCCGCGCTGTTGAGAATGGTGCCGCCCGTGCCTTTGGCCGGGATGGGGCTCAACCGCGTGGGCCCGAGCAGACGCTCCCAAAGAATGCCGGTGGTGGCGAGCCAGTCGTTGCGGCCCTGCGAAGCGCCGTGCCAGCCGGATACGTCCTTACCGTTTAACAGGGGCGTCCAACCGTCCTCCAACAGGTAGGGCGCGTCGCCATGGGCGTCGCCGTCGTTCAGAGAAGGGCGGGGTTGAGCCTGGAGCGCGCCGCTCCCCAGGAGAAAAAGCACAGCTAGCGCGATTGAAATCGTTCTCATAGCCTCGTCTAGTGATTGTAGTGACCCACGCAGGCGCTGGCAAGGGGCAAGGCGGCAGGCTAAAGCCGGCGAGCCGTACCGTCGCCTGCTACTGGTGCCCGGGGTGGGACTTGAACCCACACTCGCCTTGCGGCGAAAAGGATTTTAAGTCCTTTGCGTCTGCCGATTTCGCCACCCGGGCCGCCTGAATACGCGCAACAGCGCCGCCGTAACGAATTTAACACAGACTCCTCGCCCATCCACCCGGCGATGGGTGTAGAGTCGGATCATCCCGGGAGCGGAGGGGCCCCTTCCGGCCGAACCGCATCCCGGCGGCACAAAGAAAGAGGGTTCCCGATGCCCACGTATGTGACCCTGTTCCAGTGGACCGAGCAAGGCGCGAAGAACGTGAAAAGCGCCCCCGCGCGGTTCTCAGCCGCGAAGAAGCTCATCGAGGCCAAGGGCGGCAGAATACTCGGCCTTTACGTCACCATGGGGCAGTACGATATTGTCGCCATCACCGAAGGGCCGAACGACGAGGCGGCCAGCGCCATCGCCCTGTCGATCGCCTCGCAGGGCAACGCCAAGACGACGACCATGCGTGCGTTTACCGAAAGCGAATTCGCCGGGATCGTCGCCCAGGTGACCTAACGTCTGGGACGCATCAAGAAACACCACGGCCGCTCCCCCGCGCCTTTGACCCGGCGTCTGGAACGAGCGGCCGTGCAACCTGCGATCGCCTACGGCTTGTAGGTCTTCGAGAAGTTGTTCCTCATATTGGTCATGGTGAAGCTGCCGTCGCGCCGCGCGGTAACTTTGATCGAGTGGCCCTGGCAATCCTGCTGCTTCATGTTGGCGATGAACTGCTCGGGGGCGTTGAGTTCCGCCCCGGCCGTCACGGAGTAGTGAAGCTGCCAGATGTCTTCGATTCCCGGAGAGCTGCGCATCGTCTTGACCACTTCCGGAGCAATGCCCTTGCGCTCGCCGTTGTTGGTGATGATCGCCTTCGGCGCCAGCGCGTGAATCAGCGCGGGGGAACTGGAGGCCGCCATTCCGTGATGGCTACCCATCAGAAGGTCAACCGTACCAACGGGGTTGTTCGGGCACATCAGCTTCATTTCCACCCACGCAAGGGCGTCGGCAAAATCCGCCATGCGGAACTTGCCGAACTCCAGCAGCGTGCCGATGGAGGCGGCGTTGTCGTCGCCGCGGCTGGGAGGCAGCAACGTGGCCGGGCAGGCCGGGTTCGGCTTGCCGGCGCCGGGAAGCGCCTTGGCGATCACTTCTTCGTTGGAAGTCAGCACGGTGATCTTCACGCCCGCCAGGGGAATGCTGTCGCCGGGTTTCACGACCAGGCGTTTCTTTCCCGGGAGGAACGCCACGTAAGCATCCGCCGCGTTGCGGTTCACCGAAGCGAACTTCGGGTTGGGCAGCAGCGGCCCGTGATCCACCAGCAGCTTCGCGGGAAAACGGTTGTAGATCGCCGGCACGTTGCCGACGTGATCCACGTCGTAGTGCGTGACCAGGTGAACGTCGAACTCCGTCACCCCAGCGGCGGCGGCAGCGGCGGCAACACGGTTGAGGTCGCGTTCCTTCTGTTGCGGCGGCGCGCCGGCGCGGGCGGGCATGTCCGGGCTCCCGCCGTCGATCATCATGGCCTGCCCGGAGGGAGTCTTGATGATCAGGGCCTTGCCACCCTCGACGTCAATGGCCCAGATGTCCAACGTGTCGGCGGCGCGCAGCGCAGGGGCGCAGGCCAGCGCCAGAATGAGACACAAAAAGGCGGAAAAAACCTTCATTTCGTCCTCCTCGCGAAATCGCTAATCAGGTTGAGTATACACCAGTAGCTGCCGGCCCGATCCCGCTGGCGCACGGTGCGCTATTCAAACTCCCAGACCGGCCGCGTGAACAGGCCGCCGTCCACCCAAACGGTCTGCCCGGTGATGAAGTCCGCCTCGTCTCCTGCGAGGAACGCGACGGCGCGGCCGACGTCTTCGGGCAGGCCCACCCGGGCGATCGGCGTGATGCGGGCGAAGGTCCCGGCATAGTCCGGCATTTCCTTGCGAGTCCGGTCAACCAGGATTGCGCCGGGCGCCACGCAGTTGACGGTAATGCGGTACATGCCCAACTCGACGGCCGCCACCTTTGTGAACATCTCGATGCCGCCCTTGCTGGCCGTGTAGTCCACCAGGCTGGGGAACGCCATCTTATTGGAACCGGACCCGATGTTGATGATGCGTCCGCCTCCGTGGTCCTTCATGTGCCGCCCGGCGCGCTGAGTGCACAGGAAGCAGCCCTTGAGATTGGTGCGGATCACACGGTCCCAGTCGGCTTCCGCCAGATCGAGCAGCGGGCACCAGGTCTGGACGCCGGCGTTGTTCACGAGGATGTGCAGGCGGCCGAAGCGGCGTATGACCTCGCCGAACATGGCGTCCACATCGGCGGAGTCGCCGACATCCGCTCGGACCGCGAACGCCGCGCGCCCGAGGGCGGCGACCTGCGCGGCGGTCTCTTCGGCTGCCGCCAGGTTCACATCATTGACGGCGACGTCGCAACCGCCGCGCGCCAACTCCAGGGCGATCCCGCGCCCCACGCCGCCGCCGGCTCCGGTGACCAGCGCCGTCTTGCCTTCTAATGCTTGTGGCATGACCTTGATTGTATTCGGACGCGGCGGAAAAACGAACCGGGCGGCGTTCCCCCCCCTCCGCGCCGCCGCGCCCGCCGGGCGAATCGGGTAAACTTCACGGAGTAGCCCAAACGCGCCCATGAAGATCAAGAAAGCCGTGATTACGCTGGCCGGCCCGAACCAACGCCGGTTGCCGCTACAGACGCTCATCAGCCGCGACGGCGTTCCCCGCAGTGTGCTGGCGCTGCTGCTGGACGAGGCCTGCCAGGCGGGCATCGAAGAGGCTTGTCTCGTCGTGGCGCCGGGAGACCGCGATGCCTTCGCGCCGGTCCTCGGCGAGCACGCCGGGCGCGTCCGCTTCCGGGAACAGGCCGAACCGCTCGGCTACGGGCACGCCGTTCTCCAGGCGCGCGAGTTCACCGGAAGCGAGCCCTTCCTGCACATGGTGGGCGATCACATCCACGTCGACCGGACGGGGAAGGGTTGCGCCGCGCAACTGGCGCGGGCCGCCGAGGCAGAGGATTGCGCCGTCTCCGCCGTGCAGCCTACCCGCGAAGGGCAATTGACGCGTTTCGGCGCCGTGGGCGGGCAGAAGGTGCCGGGCCGGCGCGGCCTGTACCGCGTCGATAGCGTGCTCGAAAAGCCCACGCCCACCGAGGCGGAGCAGAAGATCGTCGTCCCGGGTTTGCGCGCCGGGCACTACCTTTGCTTTTTCGGCATGCACGTATTGACGCCCACGGTTATGGAAATTCTCGCGGAGATCGCCGCCGCCGGCTCGCGATTCAGCCTGTCGGCGGCGCTGGCGCGATTGGCCGAGCGCGAGCGATACCTGGCGCTGGAGATGAACGGCCAGCGCTACGACCTGGGCGCGCGCTACGGCCTGTTCAACGCCCAATTGGCGCTGGGCCTGAGCGGCAAAGACCGCGACGAGGTGTTGAGCGTGATCCTGGAAACGCTGGCGCTGCGCGAAGCCGCCGAACCGGGGGCGGTGGCCCCGTGAGCGGCGGAAGCCTGGTTGGGTTGATCACGTCAGAGGATGCCGCGACGCGCGACCGCGCCGCCGATAGCGTGTGCGCCGGGGCAGACGCCGCCGCGCTGCTGGCCGAGTGTGAGGCGCTGGAGACCTTCCGCCGTTCCAGCCAGAACCTCTACGAACGCGTGCGGGCGCTGTTTTTCCTGGCCGCCATCCACCGTTTCCACTTGCCCTTCCGGCCGGGGCTTCCGGCGGAAGGCCGCGTTCCCTACACCGGCTATAAGCACCTGCTGGAACGGCGGTTCGAGGAGGCCATCCGGTCGCTTCTGGAGGCCCAGACGGCGAACGGGCCGAGCGCCGCGATTTCCAGCGCGCTGGCGGCGGCCTACCGCAACTTGGCCTTTCAGACTCTGGCCGACCAGGTGCGGCGCAGCGTCCGTTCGGTTCGCGGCAACCAGTGGATGTTCCGCACCGGACACCCGGCCGACGATCCTCTCTCTCTCCGGCCGGAGATCGCCCATGCCGATGCGGCTACCGGACTGTTCCCTATCTTAAAGGAAGCCACTCCGGTGCGCATGGACTTCTCCCACAGCGGGTGGAGCGACATCTTCTTTCTTGGAATGGACTTCCCGGAAGGCGCGCGCGTCATCAACGCATCGATCGATCTGGCCGTGCGTGGCCCCGGCGGGGGCGAACCCCGGCCGCCGGTGGAGGCCTACTTGCGCGTGATCGACGAGCCGGTGCTGCGCCTGGTGAGCGTGGACCTGGGCGCGGCCACCGACGTCACCAGCCTGGACGAGGTCTTCGACTACGCGCGCGACTACCTGGGGCTGCTGAAAGCCGCGGCCATCGCCTCCGGGCTGGTGCCACCGGGACTGGAAGGCTCCGGGCAGCCGCTGGCGAGCCTGTTGGAGCGTCTGACGGGGCGCCCCGGGTACGGAGTGGAACTGGCCAGCAAGGTGAATGATATTCCCAAGGGCTCGCGGCTGGCGGTGTCCACCAGCCTGCTGGCGTGCCTCATCGCCGTGTCGATGCGCGCCACCGGCCAGATCGCCTCGCTCACCGGCGGGCTGGAGGAGGGCGAGCGGAGGTTGGTGGCCGCGCGCGCTATTCTCGGCGAGTGGCTGGCCGGATCGGGCGGCGGCTGGCAGGATTCCGGCGGCGTGTGGCCGGGGATCAAGCTGATCGCGGGCGTGAGTGCCGCCGGGGGCGACGTCGAGTACGGCGTGAGCCGGGGGCGGCTGCTGCCGGATCATCACGTATACACCGAGGACGAGATCTCCCGCGAAACGCGCCAGAAGCTGCAACGCAGCCTGGTGCTGGTCCATGGCGGCATGGCGCAGGATGTCGGGCCGATTCTGGAGATGGTCACCGAACGGTATTTGCTGCGCTCGTCTCGCGAGTGGGAGGCGCGCCGCCAGGCCATGGGAACCCTCGACGAGATCGCCGCCGCGCTGAAAGACGGCGACATCCGGCGCGTGGGCGAATTGACGAACCGCAACTTCACGGGGCCGATTCAGGCGATCATCCCCTGGGCCGGCAACCACTTCACCGAGGCGCTGATCCAGCGCGTGAAGGCCGAGTTCGCCGGGAGCTTCTGGGGCTTCTGGATGCTGGGCGGAATGGCCGGCGGCGGCATGGGGTTCCTCTTCGCACCGGAGGCGAAGCCGCGGGCCGAGGAACGGCTCGGCGGCCTGATGAGCGAAGTGAAGCGCGAGATCGAATCCGGCGTTCCCTTCGCCATGGAGCCGGTCGTCTACCGGTTCGCCATCAACGAACGCGGCACCGAGGCCGAGCGGCTCACCGGCGCCCGCGCGTTGATGCCCGCAGCCTACTATTCCCTGGTCGCGCCGGGCCTGCTTCGCCGGGACTCGATGCTGTTGACCGGCGCGCGGCGCGCGGAACTGGAGCAATTCGGCGTGGCCTGCCGCGAGCGGCCCGACATGGCCGGACAGGCGCAGGCCCTCTTCGACCGGTTGTTGCCGGCCGCGGTGCAATCCGCCGCGGACCGGCGGCAGGAACTCACGCGCCTGCTGGAGGAGTACGGCTTCGACCGGGTACAACACGAGAAGATCCGCGCCGAGTTGAAGGCCGGACGCATCGGCCTCGCCCAGAACCGCCTCCCGGCGGCGAGCGAGATCCGCGACGCCGAGCCGGGCGACGTGGTGGATTCCCGAAGCGGTCTCCCGGACCGCCTGCGGCGGCTGGGCGAGGAAGCGCTCGCCGAGGGCGCGGCGGCCGTGGTGACGCTGGCCGGGGGAGTGGGGAGCCGTTGGACGCACGGCGCCGGCGTGGTGAAGGCCCTGAATCCGTTCGCACGGTTGGGAGGGCCGCATCGCACCTTCGTCGAAGTGCACTTGGCCAAGAGCCGGCGCGTGGCGCGCGCCGCCGGACGGGCCGTGCCGCACGTCATCACCACAAGCTATCTGACGCACCGCCAAACCGCCCGCCACTTGGACGCGCGTGCGAACTACGGTTACACAGGCCCGCTGTATCTTTCGCCAGGCCGCGCGGTGGGACTTCGAATGATCCCCATGGAGCGCGACCTCCGCTTCGCCTGGGAGGAGATGCCGCAGCAGCTTCTCGACGAGCGGAAGCAGAAGGTCCGCGACAGCCTCCGCGCGGCCCTGATCCAGTGGGCCAAGGGATGCGGCGAGGCGTCCGACTACACCGACAATCTGCCCGGCCAGTGTCTGCACCCGGTGGGCCATTGGTACGAGATACCGAACCTTCTCCGCAACGGCGTGCTCGGCCGCCTAATCAAAGAGAACCCCAGGCTGCGCTGCCTGATGCTGCACAACGTGGACACCCTGGGCGCGGACCTAAACCCGGCGCTGCTGGGTCTGCACCTGGACAGCGGCGCTGGAATGACGGTCGAGGTGATCGCCCGGGAGGTGGAAGACCGCGGCGGCGGTCTGGCGCGTGTGGACGGGCGGTTGCGGCTGGTCGAAGGCCTCGCCCTGCCGCACGAGGCCGTCGAGTTCGAACTCTCCTATTACAACAGCAACACGTTCTGGATCGACATCGACCGGCTGCTTGAGGTGTTCCGGCTGACGCGCGGCGACCTGGCGGACGAGGCGAAGGTCACCGCCTGCGTCCGGAATGTGGCAGGGCGCATGCCGACTTACGTCACGCTGAAGGACGTGAAGAAGCGTTGGGGCCGAGGCCAGGAGGACGTCTTCCCCGTGGCGCAGTTCGAGAAACTATGGGGAGACATGACGGCCGTCACCGGTCTCGGATGCCGCTATGTCGTGGTGGGGCGGCGCCGCGGGCAGCAACTCAAAGAAGTGGGGCAATTGGACGCCTGGCTGCGGGACGGCTCGGCGGCTTACGTGGAAGGCCTGTGCCAGTGGGAGTGATCCCCCTTGCATCCCCCACGCCTGTGACATACCCTTGGGCCATATGACGCGATCAACTTGCTTTTTCGCCGTTGCTGGAGTCCTCGGCGTGGCATTTGCCGCGGGGGCGTTCGGCCAGACACAAAAAGGAAACGCCGCCTCGGGCGAGCGCCTGTTCGCCGAGATGCGTTGCGCCACCTGTCACAGCGTGAAGGGCGTGGGAGGGAAGTCGGCGCCGGCTCTCGGGCCGCAGAGCGGGCAGGCCTATACGCCCAACGTCATGGTCAGTTCCCTGTGGAGTCACGTGACCAAAATGTGGGACGCGATGGAGCGCGCCGGAATCTCGGCTCCCAAGCTTACCGCGCAACAGTCCGCCGACCTTTTCGCTTACTTCGGCGGCGTCGCCACCGGCGACAAACCAGGCAACGCGGCACAGGGCAAGAAGGTCTACGAGGCGAAACTGTGCGCTTCCTGTCACGACAACCAGTACTTCGCCCCGGACCTGAGTAGCCATGCCGGGAGGGTAACGGCCTTCACCATGGCCGAGGGCTTGTGGGATCACGGGCGCGGAATGCTCAGCCGCATGGTCTCGCGGAACGCGGCCTGGCAGACGCTCACGCCGGATGAACTCGGTCACCTGATTGCGTACCTGAACTCGAACGACTGACCGGGGGCGCACGCCGGACGGCTTCACCGCCGGCAAAGCGGGCGGCGCCGGCGCTACTTCAGCGTTCCCTGTTTCCGCACGTAGTCGAGGATTACGTCGCGCAGCAGCGGCCCGTCCTTGCCGAACTCCAGGCCGGAGACACCGAGTTGGCCCGGCGCGTCCATGTTGGCCGCGGTGAAATCCGAGACGGCCAGGACGTACTCTTTCTCCGGATCGACCGTCCTTCCCTGTGCCACCACCGGCGGCAGGTCCCTCCCCTTCACCCGCGCGGTGACCACCAGGTTGTCAAACGGCATCACGTTCCAGACGTGCCGCGCCAGCAACGCGCCCGCGGGAATCCTCGCCCGCACGCCGCCCTGGTTCATGAACGCGAAGTCCGCGCCCGTCGCGGCGATCATGGCCTTCTCGATCAGCCCCCGCACCTCCGGCGGACTGAACGCCTTGAGCGACGTCCCGATCGGCTGGTCCACCACCTTGGTGACCTCGGCTTCCCAGCGGCCCACCTCTCGCGCGACGGCGGCGTCGATCGGTGATTTTTGATCGACGGGAATCCGCCTCCAGTTCCACGACGCCAGGCTCTTGGTCTCTTTGTCGACCACGGCTTCCAGGCGGCCCAGTTCCTCGCCCTTGGCCTGAACGCGCACCAGCACGCGGTTGCCTTCCGAAAGCGGCGCTTTCATGCCGGTGTGTTCGTGCCCGGAGACCACCACGGCGATTTCCGGTATCGTGTGCAGCAACACGGCCTCTTCGGCGGCCGTCAGGTGGCCGAGCAACACCACCACGTCGGCGCTCTGGCGCGCTTCGGCGGCCCAGCGCCGGGCGGCGGCCATCACCGGGGTGACCTGCCAAGGCCCCAGGAGCGCGGGCGTGGTCAGCACCTTCATGTCGTCCGAGACGAGCCCCATCACGGCGACCCGAAGACCGTTCACCGGAAGCACGACGTAGGGCGCCGTGCCGAGCCGCCCGCCGCGCGCGTTGACGACATTGCCGAGCACCACCGGGTGGCGGGCCGAGGCGATCAGCTTCTCCGTCTGCTCCCAGCCGTAGTCGAACTCGTGGTTGCCGATGGTCGCGGCGTCCAGGCGGAACAGGTTCACAATGTCGTAGACCGGCGATCCCTTAAAGATGGTCGATACCGGGCTCCCCTGCACGATGTCGCCGGCGTCCACCAACAGGCAGTCCTTGCAGCCGTCGCGCTCGCGATGGATGGTGCCGGCCAACGCCGCGAAACCACCGCGCCCGTTTTCGAGCGGCGTAAGTTGCGCATGCAAATCGTTGGTGTGGAGGATGGTGAGCGTGGCCAGGTCCGCGGGGGACAGGCGGGCGCCACTGAACAGCGGGATCAGCAAGCACAAATGCAAGAACCGGCGCGCGGGCATAGACCCATTTCAACACGCCGCAAAGGTTACAAAAACCGCATACAGCATCGACTTGACTCACTGCACCGGATATGCGGAAACTGGGGGAAAGCCTATGGACCGACGAGCCTTTTTGATGACGGGCGCGGCTGCGGCCGCAGCCTTGCCGAAGATGGGGGCCGCGCAGGCGGTTCCGAACGTCAAGCTGGGCGTGGACCTGTTCAGCTTAAACGCCCAGGGTTGGGACGCGTTTCAGCTTTTGGATTACGTCTCCAAGCTCGGCGCGCAGGTGATCCACTTCTCCGAGATCCGGTTCCTGGGAGGGCTGGAGCCGGAACACGTTAAAAAGGTGCGGGCGCATGCCGAGAAGGTCGGCGTCGAGATCGAAGTCGGCATGATGTCGATTTGCCCTACTTCGCGCATTTTCGACGCCAAGGCGGGCACGGCCGAAGAGCAGATCGGCCGCATGATCCAGACCGCGAGCCTGGCCGGCAGCAAGGTGGTGCGCTGCGTTCTCGGGACTTCGGCGGACCGGACGACGCCGGAGCTGATCGAAGGCCACATCGAGAACGCGGCCAAGGTGCTGCGCAACGTGCGCTCGCGCGCCATGGACGCCAACGTGAAGATCGCCATCGAGAATCACGCCGGCGACATGCAGGGCCGTGAGTTGAAGATGCTCATCGAAGAAGGCGGCAAGGACTTCGTCGGCGCCTGCATCGATTCCGGCAATCCGGTGTGGGCGATGGAAGACCCGCACGTGACGCTGGAGACGCTGGCGCCCTACGCGCTCACCAGCCACGTGCGCGACAGCCTGGTCTACAAGGTTCCCGAAGGCATCGGCGTGCAGTGGGTGCGCCTGGGCGAAGGCAACGTCGGCATCCGAGAGTGGCTGCACAAGTTCGTGAAGCTGTGCCCGGGCCGGAACATCGACCTCGAGATCATCGTCGGCGGCAACCGCGTGCACCGCATCTACGACGACAAGTATTGGGACGGCTACCGCAACGTCCGCGCCGCCGAGTTCATGCGCTTCCTGGCGCTGGCCGAAAAAGGAGTCGCTCCACCGGCTTCCGCCGCGCCGCAGATGCCGCCGCGTGGGGCCGGTGGCGCCGCCGGTGCCCCCGGCCGCGGAGCGCCCGACCCGGCGCGCGCGCAGAAGCAGCGCGAGGACCTGGAAGCCAGCTACCGCGCCTGCGTCGAAATGCTCAAGGCTTGAGACGCCCGCCTCCGGCTGATATATACTGACCCGTAGTCCGAGCGTGCCGGGTGTGTTCGGCCGCTCGTGTCGAGGGGAGGGTCAGATGGAGGACATCGTGTCACGCCGGGGATTCCTGTCGGCGACGGGGAGCGCGCCGTTGGCCGCCGCGGCGGTCGGCCGCGAGCCACTCGTCGCGCCGCCCGTTTTGCTCAGTTCCTTGCAGCCCGCGGGCGACCCGCTGGTCATCGTCACTCGCACGCAGTTCACGCCGGAAGAGGTCACTCAACTCCTGGGCGCCACATCGCGTGTGAAGTTGGACCTGCGCCTGTGCGCGAACGCGGAGCAATTCGCCAAGGAACTGCCGAACGCCGAGGTGGTCTTCGGCAATCTCACCGCGAAGGACCTGCCGGGCGCGGTCAAGGTGAAGTGGGTGCAATCGGGCGCCGCCGGCGTCGAATGGATGGACGACGGCATCCGGAACAGCCCCATCGTCTTGACCAACGTCGCGCGCGTCTTCGCTCACGGCATCAGCGAAACCGCCATGGGCATGCTGCTGTGTCTGACGCGCGGCATCAGCAAGTACTACATGCCGCAGTTCTACAAGCGGACCATGAAGCCAGTGGGCAGCGTCCGATCGGATCATCACACCGAACTGGTGGGCCGCACCATGGGCATCGTGGGATTCGGCGGCATCGGCAGCATGCTCGCGCGGCGCGCGCACTTCGGCTTCGACATGCGGATCGTGGCTACCGACGCCAAGCCGCTGCCTAAGCCCGAGTGGGTCGATGAATTGCGCGATCCCAACTGGTTCATGGAAATGGTCCCCAAGGTGGACGTCCTGGTGGCCGCCGCGCCGCAGACGCCGCTCACCACGAAGATGTTCAATGAGACCGTCTTCCGCTCCATGAAGAAGACCGCTTACTTCTTGGCGCTCTCGCGCGGTCCGCTCTACGACGATGTGGCGCTGGCCACGGCGTTGAAGGAGGGCTGGATCGCGGGCGCGGGCCTGGATGTGACACCCGTCGAGCCGCCGCCTTCGGACAACCCGTTGTTCGACGCTCCCAATGTCGTCATGACCGCGCACACCTCCGGATGGAGCCCGGACCGGCAGGTGCGCCTCATGGCGCTATACGTCGAAAACATCCGCCGCTACGCCGAGGGACTTCCGCTGGTGAACGTCGTCGACAAGAAGGCGGGCTACTGATTCGTTCGCCGGACAGGCGATGGTGGCGGTGCGCCACCTGGCGGGCATGGCGCTGCCATACCCCGCAGGAACCAGTTCGGGTTGCGGATCGGGTTCGCCGCCGGCAAGCCTTCACATCGACGAGATCAAGTCGCTCACCGGCCCGATCAGCGTCTTCTGTGAGACAGCGGCTGGCCGGGTGGTCAGCAGCACGAAGCTGAGGTCCTTTTCCGGATCGAGCCAGGCCAGCGTCCCGGTGGAGCCGCTGTGCCCGAAGGTGCGCGGCGAGCAGCCCTTCCCGAACCGCCCGCCGGTCATCCAGCCAAGCCCCCAGGATTGGTTCAAGCCGGCGTTCTGGTCCGTAATCATCGCCGCGGCCGAGCCGGCCTTCAGTACGGGAACATCGGGCTTGAGGAAGTAGCGAAGGAACCGGTTCACGTCGGCCGCCGCCGCCAGCGCTCCGCCCCAGGGGGAGCCGAAATCGCGCCAGTACGGACTATTCCAGTCCCAATCCGAGGGCTGCTCCACCTGGCAACGCATGGTCTGGGAGATCGCCCGCCCGCCCAGGCCGAGCGATGCGCTCTTCATTCCGAGCGGCTGAAACACCTCGCTCTTCAGAACCTCGCGGAGCGGCCGGCGCGCGATGCGCTCGACGATCTCGGCGGCCAGAAGAATCCCCATGCTCTGGTACTGCACCTTGGAGCCCGGCGTGAACAGCAGCGGCGTCCGGCAAGTGGCGGCGACGAAGTCCCGCAAGGGCGCGTGGCGTTGGCGGAGGTCTTCGTTTTCGGGAAGCATGTCGGGCAGGCCGGAGGTGTGCGTCAACAGGTGGCGGAGCGTCACGCTCTCACGCCCCGCTCCGCGAAACTCGGGAATGTGCTTCGACACCGGGTCGGCGAGCGAGAGGGCGCCGCGATCCACCAGGATCATGGCCGCGGTAGCCGTCATCGGCTTGGTGATCGAGGCCAGCAGAAAGACCGCGTCCAGCGTCGCCTCCGGCCCAAACGCGCGCGTCCAGGTATCGCCGCCGCTTTCGACGTGCAGCACGGCGCCGTTCAGTTCGCCCGCCCGCGCCTGGGCCTCGATTCGCCGCGCCGCCTCGTCGAAACTGTCCCGCTTGAGTGCCATCGCCGCTCCGCCCGCCAGTAGTTCCCTCCGCGTCACCGTTCCGGTATTGTAGCGCGCGTGGCGTTTGGCGCGCTGGCGCGTCTAAGCTTGGTAGAATCGGGTTTGAACGGGGTTTTGCCTTGAGATTCGTCTTTGCCGTGTTCCTGTTGTTCGCCTCGGTATGCGCCTGCCCCGCCCAAGACCTTGGGGCGTTGCTCGATAAGGCCCCGCCGGACATCGACGAGGCCCTGCGCGCGCGCGTCTCGAAGTTCTATCAACTCCACGTGGAGAACAAGTACCGCGCCGCGGAAAGCCTGGTGGCCGAGGACAGCAAAGACCTCTTCTACGGCATGGACAAGCCGCGCTGCAAGGCGTTCGCCATGGGCAGCGTCAAGTACTCCGACAACTACTCCCGGGCCCACGTCATGATCGCCTGCGACACCGAGATGATGATGATCACCGGCCGCATCCCGGTCAAGATGCCCGTGATGAGCCTCTGGAAGATCGAGGAAGGCCAGTGGTGCTGGTACGCCGAGCCCGTGGGCGACCGCGAGGTGGTCACTCCATTCGGCATTCACAAGCCCGCTCCGTCCGAAAGTGGCTCGCCGGCCCCGGTGAACATCGAGAGCAAGTTCGTCGATCTGGCGGCCGTCTCCAGCCTGGTGAAGCTCGACAAGAGCGAGGTGACCTTCACGCCCTCCTCGCCCGGGGAAGAGCGTGTCGTGATCACCAACGGCATGCCCGGCGGCGTCACCCTCACGCTGCAAACCGTGCAATCGCCCGGTATCGTCTACTCCCTGGACCGGACCAGCCTGGAACCGGGCGGGAAGGCTACGCTGGCAATCCGTTATTCCCCCGTGGAAGGGCGCCGGCCGGCCGCCTCGGTGGCGAAGATCGGGGTGGCTCCGACCAATCAGGAACTGACCGTGAACGTGTCCTTCGCCGGCACCGTCGAGCCGGCGGCCCCGCGGCGCCGCCCGTAGCCCACACCGCTGGCCTCTCACGTGCTCTGACACTCGCTCAGGAGACGCCGCATCATGTTGAGCAGTGTGAACACCACCGCCGCCTCCGGCTTGCTCGCGGCCGGGACGCGGCCCGCACAGACCAACGCCGCCACCGGCGCGCGAGACGCGTTTTCGCGGCAATTGCTTTCGATTCTTCAAGATGGACTGGAGCGCTTGGGAGTCCCGCCGGCCTCGGTGCAGGTCGCGAGATCCGGTTCCATAACGGGCGCACCGGCCGCCAGTTCTTCGTCGCAGTGCCAGTTTGTTGTCACCGTCCCCGTGTGCGACGTTGCCAAGGCCGAATCGCAATGCCAGGCCCCCGGCGACGCCCAGCGGACGAGCGCGCCGGCCGCCGAGGCAGGCGCAGCCGCCTCCACCCCGGGCACCGAAGAAGGGGCCATGCCGAAAATCCTTTTCGAGCAGCACGACGGCTGGAACTGGCGCAACTACGCGACGCTCGAGATGGCGCAGTGGCTCGCGGCGCGGATGGGCGGCGAAGTGGGCGCCTACGAGGCGGACTGGTCGCCCGGCTTCGAGCCGCCGCCAACCTATTACACCGTCAAGTTCGGCGGCGTCGAGGTGAACGCCGGACAACTGGCCGTCTATTATCAGCCCGGCGACTACGTCAACCCCGATCGCATGGCGGCCATGTTGATTTCGGGCGAGGGCGTCGACAACCGCTTCGTCACGGACAACTTTCCTGAACTGGCCGACGCTTGAGCGCTGACAAAAAAGCCCCGCCGGTTTCCTCGCCGGCGGGGCGTTTTCGAAAACGGCTACTCGACCCTGGGTATCACCGAAGCTCCATTGTAGGCGAAGGGGCCGCCGGGGCCCGCCACGCCCAGAATCAGAAGCTTGTCGGAGCCCGGTTGCAGCGAGGCCGGAATCTGGATCGTGACGACATAGACTCCGACGACGCCCTCCATCGGCTTGGCCGAGACCACGCGCGCGGCCGCGCCGTCGGTGGTCAGCGCGTAAATCGACAATGCCGCCAGCACCGTCTGGTCGGGAACACCCACGGAGTTCGTCGTGAGCGCGGGGCTTGCCTGCCCCAGGCCGGCCACGTACATCCGGAGCGTCGTATCCACACCCCGGCGCACCGGGTTGTCGGCGGTCACATAGCTGCCGTCGGCTTTGGTGAGAACCGCCCAGCGCTGGCCTGCCGGCCCGAGCGTCTCAAAGATGGCCGGCTGATAGGCCTTCACCTCGACTCCTGTTACGGTCGTC
>CAZVIK010000035.1:22759-26463 GCA_964627045.1 uncultured Solibacteraceae bacterium
GTCGGGGCCTTGGTTTTAAAATTTTGCCGGGTTTTTGGCCTTAACACGTCTTCTTTTTAGGTCGTCGATCCGCCGTTCACGGTCACCGTCACCGAGGTCGTGCCCACCGCCAGGCTGAAGGGCGCTTGCACCACCACCCACTGCTGGCCGCTCGAATTGGTCACGTAGTAGATCGGCGCGGGCGTAGTGCCGAACGTCACCGTAACGCCTGCCAGGGTGGTCGGCAACGGGCCCAGAAGCACCCCGTTGTTCGCCACCACCGTGCCCGCCACGGTTGGCGCAATGCCCTCGCCGTAGATCGCCGTCATACCGCCCGGCGTCACTCCCATGTCACCGCTGATCGCACTGCGGATGTTCTGGCGTGTAACGTTCGGGCCCGCGGGAACAACCGTTAGGGTGAAGTTCACGTTGTAGGAGAACGTCGTCGCCCGCACCACGACGTTGCCCGTCGCCGCGCCGGCCGTCACCGTCGTCGATGCCCGGCCATTCGAGCCGGTCGTCGCCGTGGCGCTCCCGAGTGTCGCCGCGCCGCTGGTCACCGAAAAGGTGACCAAGACGCCCGACGCCAGTTGTCCCGCCTGGTCGCGCACTTCCACAACCAGCGGGCTGGCGAACGCCTGGCTCACCACCGCCGTCTGGTTGTCGCCGCTGATCTTGGCCAGCGAGGAAACCGGGACTCCCACATTCAGGTTGAACGTCGCGGTGTGCTCCCCGGCGGTGGCACGAACGACTACCGGCCCTGCCGCAGCGCCCGCCGTAACCGTCGTCGAGGCTCGTCCGTTGGAGTCGGTGATCGCCGAGGCCGTGCCGATGGTGGCCGCCCCGCTCAATACCGCGAAGTTCACCGTAACGCCCGGCACAGCCGCACCCGATGCATTGCGCGCTTCCACGACCAGCGGAGCCGCAAACGGCTGGTTGAGGATGGCGCTTTGCCCGTCGCCGCTGATCTTCACGAGCGACGCGACCGGGATCACAACCGCCAGATCGAACACCACCTGCACCGAACCCGCCGTAAGGCGGATCTGCGCCGGACCGCCGACGCTCCCCATGCGCACGGTCGCGCTCACCCGCCCCTGCTCATTGGTCACGCCATTTGACGTAACGATCGTCGCCGTGGCCGGCGTCAGCGATTCCCAGGTCACCGGCACGTTGACGAGCAAGTGTCCAAACCCGTCGCTGATTTCGGCCGTCAGGGGCGTCGGCAACAGGACTCCCGGCCCCCCCGCCTGGTTGTTTCCACCAAGGATCGTAATGAGTCCCGGAGGACCGGGCGTCACGGTGATCAGCGCCTGGTATTGCGAACCCGCGCCGCTGTCTCCGCCTCCGCCGGCCAGGATTGTCACCGCCACCGGGCCGCCTACAACGCCGCCGAAGCGCAAATCGCAGGTTGCGGTCCCCGTAACGTCCGTGAGCGCCACCGACCCCTGGCCCACGCACGCCGCGCTCGGGTTCTCGGACGGGTCCAGGTCCGACTGGATCTCAACACCCACGTTCGGGATGCCCTGCCCCGACTTGGTCCCCGATAGGGCCTTGACAGTCATCACCACCGCGCCGGGGAGCACCTGCCCCGCCTGGCCGGTGATCACCGAAAACGTCGGCGGAGTCACCAGCGTGTAACGCGGCTTGGCCGGCGTCCCCGATTGCAGGCTGGGGACGGTGATCATCGTGAACGTAACCGGATCGAAGTTCACCACCGATGCGGTCACCGTGGCTTCCACCCACGAAGTCGAGATTGGTACCAGCGTCGCTCCGATGTACTTGGATTCGGCGATTCCGAAGTCGTCGGTTAGCGATGTCCTCGGAGAAACCAATCCCGCGCCGGTGGCCAACGCCCAGGTCACCGTCGCGCCGATCATCGGATTGCCGTTCGAATCGGTCAGCCGCACGCGCATCGGCTGCTCGGTGGCGAAGCCCCGGGGCACCACTTGTCCATTGCCCGAATACATTTGGAAGCCCGTCTCACCCGATCCGGAACCCTGGCCTTCCACAGTCACAGTGAACATGATCGGAGCCGTGAGGGCTTCGGCCTCCGCCCGGGTGGTGGCAGGCCGGGCCGGCTGGGGCACGGTCACCGGTGGCATGGCAAATCCGGCGGCGCGGGGCTTCATCGTGGCCGGAGCGAACGTCACTCCTTCGGAAGCCGAACTGAAGGTGACCGTCTTGTCGAACGACGGCAGGCCCTCTGCTCCGTACACCCGAAGAATCAGCGGCTTGGTCGCGGTCCCGCCGGCGACGCGCTGGTCATCGTTGAACTTGTAGAACCCGCCGGTTGGTGGCGCGACGCTGGCCGCACCGGCGATCTGCACCCGGCCCGGAGCGCCTCCTTCCAGTGCCCTTTCGACGGTCTCCGAAGTGGCGAACCTTCCTCTGGTGATGGCCGCACCCGTCGCGACGTACATGTACGCCGCCTGTGGGATCTGCTTGGATAACGCCATCGCACGAACGTCCGTCATCGCCGCCATTAGGAACCCGTTGGTCACGGCCGACAACGGCGCAACGGGGACCTTGACCAGTTGGCGCGTGGTGGTGGATACCGCGAAGAACGTCAACTCGTCAGCGGCGGCCACGTGGTCCAGGACCAACTCCGGCACGTTGCCGGTCCGCGGCAAGACCGTGGCGGTATAGCTCTGTGTGTCGACCAGAAACCCGAGGCCGGTCGCGATGAAAGCCGCGGAATTCGGAAAGAACCCGTATCGCGCGTTGGGGGTGAACGCCCCCCGGCCCGGCATGCCGTTGACGTCAATCTGCCTGACGACTGCCCCCACCGCGGGATCCACCACGTAGATCGCATTTGCGGCCGAGACCCAGACCAACCCGTTCGGGGCAACCGAGAGCGCCGTCGCCGAGGCTCCGGTTTCAAACTCGTCCGCCGCCACGTTGTTTGCGACGTCAAAACGGACGACCTTCCCCGCGCTGGAATTGAGGACGTAAGCCCACGCCGAATCCAGTGTGAAAGCGACATCGGGCGGGTTGGTGCCCGCCGCCGCCGCCGTGGCGTGCGTGATCTCGGGGTTGTCGGCCGACGTCGCGTCGAACACCCGCAGGGAATTGGCCAGCACATAGAGCCGCGAGCCGTCGGGGCTGAGCGCCGCCGTCCTGGCGGCCGATCCGAGCGGAATCCGTTTGACTTCTCCCGTCAAGTCGCCTCTTAGAACGACAATCGTTTCCTCGTCGTCCGCCGTGATGACGTAGACCTGGGACCCATCCGGCTTGGCCAGGACGGTCTTCGCGCCCGCGGGCATCGTCAGGTTGGCGACGCTCTGGAACGGGCTCTCGCTGAATACGGGAAGTTTTGTGTCGAACACGTTCGCCGGCAACACGTAAACGTCTCCGGCCAAGGCGTGCGACGCGATCCAAACAAGCGCCAGGATCAAAACGGCAATTCGGTTCATGGTCCTCATGAAGACCTCGATGTTAATGGAATGAGGAGACGCCAATCCTCTGCGGGCTGGCGCGACGCGGGCGAGCAAGTCACATTCTAACACGGCCGCCTATTGAAAAGCGCAACGCGCAAAGCCGTCGCTGTTTCTTTGACCGGCTCGCCGTACATCATCCTCGGCCGCCCATGCCCAATCCGGGAATGCCCCACCCGCCGTGTTGGGCTTGCCACCGGCACGCCCCTACCCACAACCGCAACCAGCCACAAAAATAGCGGGAGAGGGTGGCCACTCCCGCGCAGGGGGGATCAGTGTCACACGTTAGGT
>CAZVIK010000036.1:0-16540 GCA_964627045.1 uncultured Solibacteraceae bacterium
CCCGCCTCGCAGGGGGCGAGCCGCACCCCCTGCCCCGCATGCCGAGCCCCAGGCTGTTCGCGGGCGATCGGATTGGAGCGCCCTACGCGAGTTACGCCAGGGACCACCGCGTGCTCGTGGAGGGTCAACTGCGAACGGCCGAGGATTTCGATTTCGACTACGTGTCCGCGATCTCCGATCCCGCGCGCGAGGCCGCCGACTGCGGCGCCACGTTGACCTGGTTCGACAACCAACCTCCAGACCTGTCCGAGACCCATTCGCTGTTGATCGACAAGAACGGGTTGCGCGGCCTGCCGCGCCTCTGCGAGGTCACCGGCGGCCGGTGCGAAGACCGCATCCGCGCGGTGGAGGCCCTGCGGGTTCGCGTGGGAAACGAGAAGCTGGTCGAAGGCTGGGTGGAGGGGCCCTGCGCGGAGGCGGCCGATTTGCGAGGGATCAACCGGTTGATGCTCGATTTCTCCGACGATCCCGGATTCGTAGAGGAGTTGTTTGCGCGCGTGATCGAAAACGCGGTCTGGTTCGCCGGGGAGCAGACCAAGGCCGGCGCCGACATCATCGGGGTTGGCGACGCGGCCGCTTCGCTGGTAGGGCCGCGGATCTACGAGCAGTTTGTCTGGCCCGCCGAGAAGCGCTTGATCGAGGGGATTCATGCGGCGGGCGGCCGGGTGCGGCTGCACATCTGCGGGAACACCCGGCGGATTCTCGGCGGCATGGGCCGGCTCGGATGCGAACTGGTGGACCTGGACTATCTCTCGCCGCTCAGCGAGGCCAGGGAGAAGATGGGGCCGCGGCAGGCGCTGGCGGGCAACGTCGACCCGGTGCGGGTGCTGCGCAACGGCACGCCGGAATCGGTGACCGAGGCCATTGCCGAGTGCCACCGGCAGGCAGGCGGACGCTACATCGTCGCGGCCGGGTGCGAGGTCCCTCGCGACACGCCTCCGGCGAACCTGCGCGCGCTGGTCGAGTACGCCAAGTCCCACGCCGCGGCTTGAAGGCGCCGGGGCGAGTCACCATCGCGAGCCGCGGACTAGAATTGTGTGATGAGCGTTTTCGGATTTGACCGGCGCGCGCGGCGTGCGGTACGGCGTGTGCATCCGGCCTGGATGAGCGCGGGACTGGCCGCGCTGGTCGTGGCCGCCGGAGCATGCTTCTCATGGGCGGGGCAGCCGCCCGCCGGCGCCGGTCAACCCAATCAGGCCTGGCCCGCCAGCGACATCCCGGGAAGCTTCACCGCGCCGGTCGCCCAGTACGACTACGTCAAGCGCGAAGTCAAGATTCCGATGCGCGACGGCGTGGGGCTTCACACGGTGATTCTCATTCCCAAGGGAGTGACGAACGCGCCCATCCTACTCACGCGCACGCCCTACAACGCCTCGCGGCGGGTGACGCGTAACACCAGTCCGCGCATGCTGGCTTCGCTGCCGCAGGGCGACGAAGTCTTCGTAGAGGCCGGCTACATACGCGTCTTCCAGGATGTGCGGGGTAAGCACAAGTCCGATGGCGACTATGTGATGACCCGGCCGGTGCGCGGACCGCTGAACACTACCGCGACCGACCACGTGACCGACGCCTACGACACGATCGACTGGCTGGTGAAGAACGTTCCGGAGTCCAACGGGCGCGTGGGGATGCTGGGTTCGTCTTACGAAGGCTTCACTGTGGTGATGGCGCTTTTGGACCCGCACCCCGCACTCAAGGTGGCGGCGCCGGAAAGCCCGATGGTGGACGGCTGGATGGGCGACGATTGGTTTCACTACGGCGCGTTCCGGCAAATCAACTTCAGCTATTTTTTGGGTCAGACCGGCGCCCGCGACGACGGCCCGTCGATCGCGAGCGGCTTCCACGACGACTACGAGGCTTTTCGGCGTGCCGGATCGGCGGACGATTACGCGCGAGCGCACGGACTGGATCAATTGCCGTTCTACCGGAAGCTGCTGGAGCATCCCGCCTACGATGCCTTCTGGCAGGGCCAGGCGCTCGACAAACTGGTGGCCGGGCGCCCATCGTCCGTACCCACAATATGGCTGCAAGGGCTGTGGGACCAGGAGGACATGTGGGGCGCCATTCATTGTTACCTGGCGTTGAAGGCCAAGGGCCGCACGGAGAACAACTACCTCGTGATGGGACCGTGGCGGCACAGCCAGGTGAATTACGACGGCTACAACCTGGGGCCATTGAAATGGGACGGCGACACCGCGCTGCAATTCCGGCGCGACGTGCTGAGGCCGTTCTTCGATCAATACCTGCGGCCGGGATCGCCCAAGGCAGACACACCGCGGGTGTTGATCTACAACACAGGCGACAATCGCTGGGACCGGCCGAAGGAATGGCCGCTCGCCTGTGAGGAGGGGTGCGCGGCGCCGCTGAAACCGCTGTATCTGCAAGCCTCGTTCGGGCTTGCGTTCGACAAGCCGGTGGACCGGGGGCGTGACGAGGATGCCTACGTTTCCGACCCGGCCAAGCCGGTTCCGTACCTGCCGCGCCCGGTGAGCTTCGACGACTCCGAGCGATGGAGAACCTGGCTGGTAGCCGATCAACGCCCGGTGGCCGACCGGACCGACGTGTTGACCTACCAGACGCCGCCGTTGACCACGGCTCTCCGGCTGGGTGGCGCGCCCATCGCCGATCTGTTCGCCGCCACCACCGGGACCGACGCCGACTGGGTGGTGAAGTTGATCGACGTATATCCGGACGAGACGCCGAGCCAGCCCGAGATGGGCGGATATCAACTTGCCATTTCGATGGACATCTTCCGGGGCCGCTACCGCGAGAGCTTCGAGCGCCCGTCGCCGATTCCTTCCGGGAAGCCGCAGCGATACCGCTTCGTGCTGCCTACGGTGAATCACGTGTTCCAGCCCGGGCACCGGATCATGGTGCAGGTCCAGTCGAGTTGGTTTCCGCTCTATGACCGGAATCCGCAGACTTACGTCGGGAACATCTTCCGGGCCAAGCCGGGCGACTACGTGAAAGCGACGCACACGGTGTTCCGCTCGGCTGGGTTTCCGAGCGCCGTGTGGCTGCCGGTGTCGCGGTAGGACGGCGGAAGAGGCGGAGGCGCCGCGGGAGGCAGCTTCAGCGCCAGGTCTTCCAGATCAGCGCCGCCACGCCGAGTAGAAAGCCTAGCAGCGCCTTGTATTCCTGGTTGCGCCGGTACAGCGGCCACTGGAAACGCGCGGCGGACCGCCCGCGCGGAGGGCGCGGCAACAGCATGGGAACTCGCGCGGCATAGTCTTCGAAACCGGCGAAGAGCTGCCGGAGGTGCTGTTCCTCCAACTCGATGGCCGGCAGGTACAGCAGAAGGAAGAAGACGGCGAACAGGAACGCCAGCGGCGCGCTCCGCGAGGCGATGGCGATTCCGGCCGCGGCAGTCAGCGTTCCGAGGTAAAGCGGATTGCGCACCCAGGCGAAAGGTCCGCCAGTAGTGAGGATCTGGTTCTTGGCCAGGTGCCCGGCCGCCCACGCGCGCAGCCAGAGTCCCAAGACGGAAACGGGAAGGCCAAACAGGAGGCTCTGCGGCGTGGGGCTGGACAGCCAGATGAATGCCGCCAGCAAGACGAAGCCAAAGGGTACGCGCAGGCGGGCGGCCAAGTCGGCGTAGGGCTTGGGAAACCGGTGGCGTCTCATGGTGCGGAGGCCCCCTCCGTATGGCGGACGGCGAGCCGGTCCGCGAGCGCTTTCATGACCGCCTCCGGAGAGATGGCGTACATAGCGGGATCGATCTCCTGCTTTCGCTTGTAGGTGGTGACGGCCGCGGGGTCTCGCAAGACGGTGATGCTCGATCCATAGGGGCCGTTGCGCGCGGGGTCGGTGGGTCCGAAGACGGCCACGCCGGGCTTTTCCAGCGCGGCGGCCAGGTGCAGCGGCCCGCTGTCGATTCCGACGACGGCGGCCGCGCGGCGCGTGGCGTGTATCAAACCCGGGACGCCGGACAAATGAACCGCGACGCCATCCACCTTTCGCAGCGCACCCTCGGCGGGAGGGGGCCCATTGAGGACGAGCCGAAGCCCGGTGGTCTTCCGCAGCAGTCCGGCCAACTCCGAGTAACGCTCCAGCGGCCATTGCTTCGCAGGCCAGCCCGCCAGAGGGCACGCCAGCACGAACCTGCCTTCGGGGAGATCGCCTTCGGCCGCGCCGGGCGGAATGGGGAACGCCTTCAACATGGCGGACGCGCCGGCGGCCGCCGCCAGCTCGATGTTGCGGTCCACCACATGCGCCGCGGCAACGCGGATGCGATTCGAATAGAACAGGGCCGCGACGGGCTCGCGCGCCTGCGACTGATGAAATCCGAAAATGCGGTCGGGGTGCGCGGCCGAGGCGGCAACGGCCGACTTGAACAGGCCCTGAAAATCCACGGCTATCCGGTAGCGGCGCGAACGCAGCCGGCGCCACGCGGCGGCGATGCTGGAGAGGCTGCGCCGGTCAAGTTCGATTACTTCATCGACAAACGGGTTGCCATCGAGCAGGTACGACCAGCGCGGGTCGATCAGCCAAACCAGCGGCGACGCCGGGAAGCTGTGCTTCAGCGTCGCGGCGGCGGGCAGCGCGTGTATGACGTCGCCCATGGAGCCCAACCGCACGGCCAGGATTCCGGGCGCCGCGTCCGTAGGTGACTCCGGCTTGGGTTGGCGCAACATTCTATTTCAACAAATCCAAGGCTTCGGCTGCCACGCGTTCCGAGGCCACCCGCGTCATGCACCGGTGGTCGATCGGGCACTCCCGCAGGAGGCACGGGCTGCAATCGACCGGCTCCTGGACGACGCGCGTACGCGGGCCCACGGGGCCGGTGCCGGCCGCGTCGGTGGCGCCGAAGACGGCAACCGTGGGAATGCCGAGGGCGGATGCGACATGCATGGCGCCGGAATCATTGGCGAGGAAGACCCTGCACGCGGCGGTCATCTCGACGAAAGCGGCGAGGCTTGTGGCGCCGGCGAAGTCACGCGCCGGAACGCGTCGCGCGGCCAACGCCTCCATGACCGCGGCCGCCACGGGCCGCTCGTCCTTGGCCCCAAATACGGCCACCGAGCCGCCGATGGCGGACGCCACAATGGCGGCGGCCTCGGCGAATCGATCCGGGAGCCAGCGCTTCGCGCCTCCGTAAGCCGCTCCAGGGCTGACGCCGACCACCGGCAGCGACACGCCCGCTTCTGCGAGCCGGCGCTCGCCGGCCTGGCGCGCGTCGGAGACTCCGTCCAACTGGATGGCATCGCATTCCGGAAGTTGGTCCAGAATCCCGGCGCGGCGCAGAAGCTCCAGGTAGTAGAAGCGCTCGTGCCTGGGGATCTCACCGCGCACGGGAGGCGCGACCGGATGGGTCAGCATCCATCCGCGCCCATCGCGGTTGTAGCCGATCCGCCGCGGGATGCGCGCCAGCCAGACGATGAGCGCGCTATCGAAGGAGTTGGTCAATAGGAACGCGGCATCGAACTTGCCAGCGCGCAAACGCGCCGCCGCACGCCATTTCCCGGCCCAATCCCGCGCGCCGCGGCGCGCGGTGTAAGGGACGATCTCGTCGGCGAACCGCTCGCGGGCGTACAGGTCCGCGACCCAGGGCATGGCCTGCACGGCGTAATGGGCGCCGGGGTAGCGTTCGCGCAAGGCGCGCAGCGCGGGCAGGGACATCACGGCATCGCCCAGCCAGTTGGTGGCTCGGACCAGGATTCTCGCAGGCTCTGTGGACGCGGGCAAACTTCCATCCTACAGCGGCTGGGTAGCGCATAGTTACAATAGATTGGAACTGCCGTCACCTTGACTCACCCTGCCATTCGCGAACTTCTCGCCGAGTTGGGACGCAAGGACTCCTTTCAGGACCTGGTCCGGCGTTTGCACGCCGAGGAGTCGCCCGCCCTGGCGCTGTCAGGCCTCACGCCGACGGCCAAGGCGCTCTACCTCGCGCTGCTGTGGAAGGCCACCGAGCGGCCGCTGCTGGTGATCACCGAAGGAAGCAGGGAAGCGGAACTGCTCTCGGAATCGGTGCAGACGTTCTTCGACCTGCTGGCCTCGGGTGGCGGGCCGGGACGGCCGCAGACCATTCCGGCGCTGGACGTGCTGCCGCACCAGCAACTCTCGCCGCACTCGGAAATCAGCGAAGAGCGGGCGATCGGGCTGTACCGCCTGGCGAGCCGGCACGCGCCGATCACCGTGACTCCGGCGGCGTCCGCGCTGCTGCGAATCGATACGCCGGATTATTACCGCCAACTGGCTCTCACATTACGCGCGGAGGAGGAGGTTCCGTTCGAGGACGTGGTATCGCACCTGGCCGGGATCGGTTACGAACGCCGGGAGCCGGTGGAGATGGTGGGCGAGTATTCGGTGCGGGGCGGCATCCTCGACGTTTTCTCGCCGGAATCGCCGCGCCCGGTGCGTATCGAGTTTCTGGGCGATCTTGTCGAATCGATGCGGTTGTTCGATATCGAGACGCAGCGCTCCGTGCTGAAGGTGCAGCATTGCACGCTGCTGCCGATGTTGGAGCAGCCGTGCTCGCCGCCGTTGCTGGCGCAACTCCGCGAACGGATCGGACGCGACCCCGCACCGGGCGAGGATCTCTCCTTCCCCGGCTGGGAGTTCCTGACGCCGCTGGTGCGTCCGCGCGAGGGCACCCTAGCGGGGTTGGCCGAGCACGCGATTCTGATCGAGGACGAACCGCCCCGGCTTCGGTCGGCCGCCGAAAAGCTGTGGGAACGTCTGGAACGCGGCTCAGAACATGCGTTATGTCCGCCGGAGAAACTGTTCCTGCGTTGGCAGGAATGGGAGGCGGCGATTGAGGGACGGGCGCGCGTCGCGCTTTCCGAGTTGAGCCTCGACGGCGCCGGGGCGCACGTGGAGGTGCGGACGCGCCCCTCGATGGCGTTTCACGGGAACCTGCCGGTGGCCGTCGCCGAAGTTCGCAATCTCGTCGAGCGCGGCGGCCGGGCGGTCTTCTTCGCGGCCACCATGGGCGAGGTGGAACGCCTGGCCGACGTCTTCCAGGAATACGCCGTCCCCTTCCAACTCGGCACGGAGGTGACGGGCCGCCAGGCGGACTACCTCTCCGAACGGTCCTACTTGGCCGGACCTTCGGCTAGCACCGTCTTGCTGAAGGGGCAGGTGCGGCGCGGCACGGTGTTTCTCGATCCGCTGGTGGCGATGTTCGGATCCGAGGACCTGTTCGACGCCTCCGACCTGGTGGCGAGGCCAGCGGCGCGCAAAGCGGCGGGAGCCTTCGCCGCGGACCTGGCGGACCTCAAGCCGGGCGACTACATTGTTCACGCGCAGCACGGGGTGGGCCGGTTCCTGGGCCTCCGTGAGATCGAGCAGGAGGGCGAGCGCTTCGACTACATGCTGGTCGAATACGCCGGCGAGGCCAAGCTTTACGTGCCGCTCACGCGCATGGACCTGGTACAGCGCTTCCGCGGCGCGGGCGACGGCGGGCCGGCGCTCGACAAGCTCGGCGGGGCCACCTGGGAGAAGACCAAGAAGCGCGTCAAGGCTCGGATGCGCGACATGGCCGAGGAGCTCTTAAAGCTCTATGCCGGGCGCAGGTTGGCCGAGGGGTTCGCCTTTTCCGCCGACAGCAACTGGCAGCGCGAATTCGAAGACGCCTTCGAATTCACCGAAACCAAAGACCAGCTCGCCGCCATCCAGGACGTGCGCCGCGATATGGAGAGCCCCCAGCCCATGGACCGCCTGCTGTGCGGCGATGTGGGCTTCGGCAAGACGGAAGTCGCCATGCGCGCGGCGTTCAAGGCGTTGGGCGACGGCAAGCAGGTGTCCGTGCTGGCGCCTACGACGGTTCTCGCCTTTCAACACTACGAGACCTTTAAGCGCCGCTTCGCCCCGTTCCCGGTGCGCGTGGAGATGCTCAGCCGTTTCGTCGCGCCGCCGGAGCGCCAGCAGATTCTGGCGGACCTTGCGGCGGGCAAGGTGGATGTGGTCATCGGCACGCACCGGCTGCTGTCGAAGGATGTCGAGTTCCACGACCTTGGGCTGCTGATTGTCGATGAGGAACAGCGTTTCGGCGTGCGGCACAAGGAGCGCCTGAAGCAGATCAAAAAGAACATCGACGTTCTGACGATGTCGGCCACGCCGATTCCGCGCACGCTGCATATGTCGCTGCTGGGGTTGCGCGACATGTCGGTGATCGAAACGCCGCCCAAGGACCGGTTGGCCATCCATACGGTGGTCGCGCCCTACGACGAGGGCGTGATCCGCCAGGCCATCGAACTTGAGATGGCGCGCGGTGGCCAGGTGTACTTCGTACACAACCGCGTCGAGTCGATCTGGGCGCGGGCGGCGGAGATCCAGCGGCTTGTTCCCGAGTGCCGGATTGCAGTGGGCCACGGACAGATGCCCGAGTCGCAACTGGAGAAGGCCATGATCGGTTTCATGCGCCGCGACTACGACATGCTGCTGTGCACCACCATCATCGAGAACGGTCTGGACATCCCGCTGGCCAACACCATCGTGGTGGACAACGCGCAGAACTACGGGTTGAGCGAACTGTACCAGCTTCGCGGCCGCGTCGGCCGTTCCAACCGGCGCGCCTACGCCTATCTGCTGGTGCCTTCGGTGGGCGAATTGACCGACATCGCGCGCAAGCGGTTGGCGGCGCTGAAGGAGTTCAGCGAACTGGGCGCGGGGTTCAAGATCGCGGCGCTCGACCTGGAACTGCGCGGCGCGGGAAACCTGCTCGGCGGCGAGCAGCACGGGCACATCAACGCGGTCGGCTTCGACATGTACCTGAAGCTGCTCGAAGAGGCGGTTCACGAGTTGAAGGGCGAGCCGGTGCCGTTGGAGGTGCGCACCAGCGTGAACCTGGGCCTGGACCTGCGGATTCCGGCCGAGTACATCTCCGAAGAGCACCAGCGGCTGCGGGCGTACAAGCGCATCGCCGAAGCCGGCGATCGAGCCAAGGCCGCGGCCGTCTTGGCCGAACTGAGCGACCGCTACGGACCGGTGCCCGAGGCCGTCTCCAGCCTGGTGGAGTTCTCGTTGATCAAGAGCCGTGCCGAGCAAATCGGGATCGAGTCCATCGAGCGGCGGCACGGCGTGTTGAATCTGAAGTTCCAGCCCCAATCGCGCGTGGAGCCGGCCCGGCTGATGGACTTGGTGCGGCGCACGGCGGGGGCGCAGTTCACTCCGGCCGGCGTGCTGCGGATTCCGGCCGAAGGCGCGGGCGGGACATCCGGCGTGCTGACTGGGCTGCGCGAATGCCTGGAGTCGCTGGCGGTGAAGTGAGGCCGGTGAAGCGATAAAATGGTGCTGAGGAGCAACATGGACCTCCAGCGCATCACCATCGAGCCGGGCAAGCGCTCGGGGCAGCCTTGCATCCGCGGGTTGCGGATCACGGTGTGGGACGTGCTTGGGTGGCTGGGCGCCGGGATGACCGAGGAGCAAATCCTGGCGGACTATCCCGAGCTCGAGAAAGACGACTTTCGCGCCGTGTACGATTTTGCGGCGCAGATGGGCCGGCGGGTCGCGGTGTGAAGTTGCTGTTTGACGAAAACCTATCGCGCAAGCTGGTGGCGCGGCTTTCGGACCTATTCCCCGGCTCCAGTCACGTGACGTTCGTCGGCCTCCAGCAACAACCCGATCTGGCGGTATGGGACTTCGCCAGACAGCAAGGGTTCACGATCGTGAGTGCGGATGCCGACTTCTACCAACTTGCCTCGACGCTCGGCCCTCCGCCGAAGGTGGTCCTGCTGCGTGGGTGCGACTATCCCACACAGGTGGCCGAACGTCTGCTGCGCGACCGCGCCGTCAGGATCACGGCGTTTGGAGAGAGCGACGACGAATCCGTCCTGATCTTGAAGGCGCATGGTCCCGTGTAGGTGCGATGGACCAGCGGTCGCCCCGCCCGGATCGGGCCGCTAGAATAGTGCCATGCACTGCCGTGGCGGCGTGTCATTCCTCCTCCTGGCCTGGCTTGCCCTGGCGCAGCCATCGCCCAAGCCTCAGGTGATCGAAAACCGGATGGTCTGGGCGCGCGCGCCGCACAACGCGTACACCGATCTAGCGCGATTCCGCGATCGGTGGTTCCTGGTGTTCCGAGAGGGCAGCCAGGTCGCCGGCGCCGACGGCGCGTTGCGCGTGCTGACATCGAGCGACGGCGTGGCCTGGTCGCCGATGGCGGAATTGACCGTGCCGGAGGCCGACGTGCGAGCCCCGGCGATCAGCGTTGCGCCGGACGACCGCCTGGTGCTCACGGCGGCCATTCGGCGTGCGGGATCGCCGCCGCACACCGCGCTCTGGTATTCCTTCGACGGCAGAGAGTGGCACGGCCCGGAACCCGCCGGAGCTGCGGGTGAAGTTTTCGGGCGGTTTGCGTGGTACAGGGGCCTAGGATACGCCATGGCCTACGATCCCAACGCAGCGGATACGTTGCGCCTTTACGCCGCCGGCACTCCGAACCTCAACATGTCGGTGCATTCCACCGCTATCCCCGTGGCGGGGCAGCCGGCCGATTCAGCGGTGCTGTTCGAACAGGACGGCTCGGCACTGTGCCTCCTCAATCGCGAGGGCGCAACGGCGCTCATGGGCAAGTCGCGCAGCCCGTTCAAGGGATGGACTTGGAAGCCGCTGCCCCAGACGATCGCGGGACCGAGCCTGGTGCGCCTGCCCGACGGGCGAATCGTGGCCGCCGGGCGGCTGGTGGGCGACACCGTACGAACGTCGCTCTTTTGGGTTAAACCGGAGGAGAACTCTGTTTCCGAGTTCTTCGCGTTACCCTCGGGCGGCGACACCGGCTCTCCCGCGTTAGCATTCCACGACGGCGTGCTGTGGGTCAGTTACTACTCCTCGCATGAAGGGCGGGCGTCCATCTACCTTGCGAAGCTGCGGCTGCCGCCGATCGCCGAAACGGTGAAGCCGCAGCGGCTTACGTTCGGGAAGTAGAGGCCGGGTCTCGCGCCGGTGGAAGGTATGGCGGCGCGGCGAGGCTGGCGATCCGCCCCGCGGCGTGCCCCTATCGGAACGCGTAGCGGAAGCCGTTGGCGGCGACCTCGCGCAGCTCCGCCTCGGAGAATCCGAACCGCTCGGCCGCCAATTCGTACTCGCGATTCAGCGTGGTGTGGAACATCGCGGGATCGTCGGTGTTCAGCACGATGGGCACGCCGGCGTCGAACAGCGCCCGCACGGGGTGAGCCGATAGCGACGCCACGGCGCCGGTGGCCACATTGCTCGAGATGCAAATTTCCAGCGGGACGTTCCGGTCGCGCAGTTCGCGCAGCAGCGCCGGGTCGTCTATCGATTGAATCCCGTGTCCGATTCGCTCGGCGCCGATCGCCAGGGCGGCCCACACCGACTTCGCGCCACCGGTCTCACCGGCATGGGCCGTAAGCCTCAGGCCCTTCGAAGCGGCAAAACGGTAGACATCCGTGAACAACTCCGCCGGTCCTCTGGCCTCGTCGCCTCCAATGCCAAGGCCCGCGACGCCGTCCCGCACGCGTTCCGCAGCCAGTTCCGCGACACGCTGCACGGATTCGACGCCAAACTGCCGCACGCCGTCGAACAGCCACCGGACTTCCACCTTGGACCGCAACCCTTCCCGGCGGACCGCGTCATAGATCGCCGGAAGGTCCTGGTTCATCCAAACGACCACGCCGGCCGACAGGATAATCTCCGCGTAGCGCACGTTCTCGCGTTCCAGCCGTTCCAGTAGGCGGCGCGTAATCAGCGCGTAGTCGTCCGGTCCCCGGAGGTGCTCGTTCACCCATTTGTAGCTGCGCAGGAAGCCGAGGAAGTCCTCGTACTGGTATCGTGCGCGAATCTCCTCCAGGGTCAGTTGCGGCGCGAGTTCCTGCAAGGTTTCTGGTTCGACCGCGCCCTCGAGATGAAGGTGCAACTCCGCCTTCGGCAACTGCTGAATCCAATCGGCCATCCCTGCCATAATAGCTGCGATGACCAAAGGCGAAGTCGATGCCATCGTCGGCGGCTATCATGGCGACCCCTTCCGCGTGCTGGGGCCGCACGCGGTCAAGCGGCGCGGGAAGCTGCCCGCTACCGAAGTTCGCGCGTTGCTGCCGCAGGCCGCCGAAGCCTGGCTGCTGGCCGGCAGCGGCGCGATCCCGATGAAGCGCCGGCACCCGGAGGGATTGTTTGCCGCGGCGTTGCCGGATGGGGTCTCCGCGTACCGGTTGCGGCTCGCGCGGCCCGATGGCGCCACATTCGAATTCGACGATCCATACCGCTTTGGCACGCAACTTACCCAGTTCGAACTGCACCTTCACGGGGAAGGCACGCACTACGAGGCCTACAACGCGCTCGGCGCGCACGTCGTGACTGTGGACGGCGTCGAGGGAGTCCGTTTCGCCGTCTGGGCGCCGGGGGCGGAAGTCGTGTCCGTGGTGGGCGACTTCAACGATTGGGACACCCGCCGCCATCCGATGCGCCAGCGCGAAGGCGGCGTCTGGGAGATCTTTCTTCCCGGCCTTGGCGACGGAGCCAAGTACAAGTATTTCGTGCGTTCGCGCTTCAATGGCTACCGCGAGATGAAGGCCGATCCCTATGCCTTCCGTTGCGAGGTGCCGCCGGCATCCAGTTCCGTCGTGACGCGCCTGGACAAGCACCAGTGGGGCGATGCCGTCTGGATGGAAGCCCGCGCCGCGCGCAAGCCGCTGAGCGAGCCTTTGTCCATCTACGAAGTCCACCTGGAAAGCTGGATGCGCGGTACCGGCGGTGAGCCGCTGAGCTACCGCGAGGCCGCCCATAAACTGGCCGAGTATGTGACCCGCCTTGGATACACCCACGTCGAGTTGCTGCCGATCACCGAGCATCCGTTCCGCGGCTCATGGGGTTATCAGCCCATCGGCTACTTCGCGCCGGCGGGCCGCTTCGGCCCGCCCGAAGACTTCATGTACTTCGTGGATCACCTGCACCAGGCCGGCATCGGCGTGATCGTCGATTGGGTGCCGGCGCATTTTCCAAAGGACGCTCACGGGCTGGCTTTTTTTGACGGCACGGCGCTCTACGAGCACGCCGATCCGCGCAAAGGCGAGCATAAGGACTGGGGCACGCTGATCTTCAACTACGGGCGCAACGAGGTGCGCTGCTTCTTGATCTCCAGCGGCCTGTTCTGGCTGAACAAGTACCACATCGACGGGTTGCGGGTGGACGCCGTGGCGTCGATGCTGTACCTGGACTACTCGCGCCAACCGGGCGAGTGGATTCCGAACCAATATGGCGGCAACGAAAACCTGGAGGCGATTTCCTTCCTCCGGCGGTTCAACGAACTGGCGCACCAAGTGCCGGGCGTGGTGACCATCGCCGAGGAGTCCACCGCGTTTGCGGGCGTTTCGCGGCCGGTGTATCTGGGCGGGCTCGGCTTCACGATGAAGTGGAACATGGGTTGGATGCACGACATGCTCGAGTACTTCTCCAAGGAGCCCGTGCACCGCAAGTTCCACCACAAGAACATCACTTTCAGCCTGCTCTACGCCTTCAATGAGAACTTCGTGCTGCCGATTTCGCACGACGAGGTGGTGCACGGCAAGGGCTCCCTCATCGGGAAGATGCCCGGCGACGAGTGGCAGCGATTCGCCAACGCCCGCGCGTTTCTGGCGTTCATGTATGCGCATCCCGGCAAGAAGCTGCTGTTCATGGGCTGCGACGTGGGCCAGTACGAAGAGTGGAATCACGACGCTTCGGTGCGCTGGGACCTGTTGCAGTACGATCCGCACCGGAAGTTGCAGAATTTCGTCGCCGCGCTGAACCGTTTTTATCGCGAGCAACCGGCGCTGCACACGATCGACTTCCACTACGACGGCTTCGAATGGGTGGACTTCCGCGACGTGGACAACAGCGTGATCGCGTTCCTGCGCAAATCCGGCAAGCCCGAGGAGACGGTGTTGTTTTTCTGCAACTTCACGCCGGTGCCGCGGGCGGGCTATCGCTTCGGTGTCCCGGCGGCCGGGTTTTATACCGAAGTGCTCAACAGCGATTCCGAACTGTTCGGCGGAAGTAACGTGGGCAACGCCGGCGGTGTGCCCTCGGAAGCGATCCCCTGCCATGGCCGCCAGAACAGCATCCTCGTCACGCTGCCTCCGTTGGGGGTGGTGGCGTTCCGGAGAAAGGCGTAATCCGTCGCGCTGCGGACGCGCCTCCGGATTCCGGCCGCCGTTGTGGCGAGGTGGCGCGCCCGGCAAGTCCGGCCACGCCGGGACCATCTGCCATTCGAACGAAGATGTCGCCGCGTAGGGGAGCAGTCCTCGCCGGCAATCAAGCCTCCGTTCGGACGCCCCCTGCCAGCGCTGGTATGCTATTCTCTCTGTTGGGCTGAGTAGCAATTCTCTTCCTCCACCGATCTGAGGTTTCTTATGTCAGGGCACTCCAAATGGGCGACCATCAAGCACAAGAAGGCCGCCACCGACGCCAAGCGCGGCAAGGCTTTCACGCGCATCATCAAAGAAATCATGATTGCCGCCCGCGCCGGCGGCGGCGACCAGGATTCCAACCCCCGGTTGCGCACGGCCGTGCTGGCCGCCAAGGGCGTCAGCATGCCCGCCGACAACATCAAACGCGCCATCCAGCGCGGCACCGGTGAGCTGGAAGGCGGCCAGATCGAAGAGGTCATGTTCGAAGGGTACGGGCCCGGAGGCGCGGCCGTCCTGGTGAATGTCGCCACCGACAACCGCAACCGCACCGTCAGCGAAATCCGGCACATCTTCTCCAAACAGGGCGGAAATCTCGGCGAGCAGGGGAGCGTCGCATGGATGTTCGAGCGCAAGAGCCAGATTCTCATTGAAGCGGCCAAGGCGAGCGAGGAGAAGCTCATGGACCTGGTGCTCGACGCCGGCGCCGACGATCTTCGCAATGACGGCACGAATTGGGAAGTGGTGTCGCCTCCCGAAGCCCACGAACGGGTCCTCGACACCGTCCACAAGGCGGGTATCGAGACCGTATCCGCGCAGATCGCCATGCTGCCGAAGAACACCATCAAGCTCGAAGGCAAGAACGCCGGAGGCATGTTGAAGCTGGCCGAGGCTCTGGAGGAGCACGACGACGTGCAGAACGTCTACTCCAACTTCGATATCGACGAGAAGGAGATGGAGGCGCTCGCAGGCTGAGGGCGCCGCCCGGAGCGAATGCGCGTCCTGGGGATCGACTGTGGCACCGAGCGGACCGGGTACGGTGTCGTCGACAGCGACGGACGCGGCCACGCCCTCGTCGACGCGGGGGTGATTCGAACCAATGTGCGCGAGCCGTTGGAACTGCGCCTGCTCTCGATCGCGCGCGGGCTGCGCGACGTGATCCGGCGCCACCAGCCGGAGGCCGCCGCCGCCGAACAGGTGTTTCACGCGGCGAATACGAAGACGGCGTTGAAACTCGCCCACGCGCGCGGCGTGGCGCTCCTGGCGGTGGCCGAAGCCGGCTTGGCCCTGGGCGAGTACTCGCCTCTAGAAGTCAAGACCAGCGTGGTCGGATACGGGCGCGCCGAAAAGTCGCAGGTTCAATTGATGGTGGCGTCACTGCTCGGTTTGACTTCGCCGCTGGAGTCGGAAGACGCCTCCGACGCCCTGGCGGTCGCTATCTGTCACGCGACCCATCAGTCCATCCACAAACACATGGAGGCCGCCCGGTGAGGTGGATCTGCTTAGTGCTGTCCGCTGCGGTGTTGTGCGCCGCCGATCCTGCCGTCATACGATACTCCAAGGACTTCCCGGGCAGCGTGCCGCCCTACGCCTCCATCTGGGTGGACCAGACGGGCAAAGGCGAATTCAATGACGCTCCCGACGGCGAGTTCCCGGCGAAGTTCCAATTGACGCCCGCCGAAACCGAAGCGATCTTCTCGTTGGCGGCCAAGCTGGACAACTTCGCGCGCCCCCTCGATAGCGGCTTGAAGGTGGCCTTCACCGGCGAAAAGGTGTTCCGTTTCGAGCAGGGCGCCGTGCGCCGCGAAGTGAAGTTCAACTACACGCAGGACGCCGGCGCGCAGGCGTTGCTCGACTGGTTCGAGCGGCTGACGGAAACCTCGATGCACGCGATCAACCTGGAGCGTACCATCCGGTTCGACCGCCTGGGCCTGGACAAGGCCCTGCTGCAACTCCAGATTTCGGCCGACAAGAACCGGTTGGTGGGCGCCTCACAGCTATTGCCGGTGTTGGACCGGGTTGCGAAGTTCCAATCCACCTTTGTTCGAGTGCGGGAGCGGGCCGCGGCGCTGGCCGACGCCATTCGCGCGGCGGAACCCAAGACCAACTGATGACGCGTTTTGGCCGTGTAATCCTGATCGTCATCGACAGCGTCGGCGTGGGCGAAGCCCCGGATGCCGCCGCCTACGGCGATACGGGCAGCGATACGCTCGGCAACATCGCCCGCGTCCGCCCGTTACGCTTGCCGAACCTCACGGCCTTGGGGTTGGCTAACATCCGGCCGATAGACGGCCTTCCCCCATCCGCCTCGCCCGTCGGCGCTTATGGCCGTTGCCGGCCCGCGTCGCCGGGGAAGGACACGACCACCGGGCATTGGGAGATGGTGGGGATCCATCTTGCCAAGCCCTTTCCGCTCTACCCCAACGGCTTCCCGGCGGAGGTGATCGGGGAATTCGAACGCCGCATCGGCCGCGCGA
>CAZVIK010000036.1:16550-25413 GCA_964627045.1 uncultured Solibacteraceae bacterium
GAGATCATCGAACGGCTGGGCGCCGAACACATGGCCACCGGCCGGCCCATCGTCTATACATCGGCCGACAGCGTGTTCCAGGTGGCGGCGCACGAAGAGATCATTCCGGCCGCCGAGCTTCACCGCATCTGCGCCATCGCGCGGGAAATGCTCGCCGGTCCGCACGAAGTGGGCCGCGTCATCGCGCGCCCGTTCGTCGGGAAGCCCGGCGCGTTTACTCGCACCGGCAACCGTAAGGACTTCGCCGTTGCGCCGCCTCCGGGGATGCTGCTGGACCGTTTGGCCGCGCGCGGCGTCGCGGTTCACAGCGTCGGCAAGATCTACGAGGTCTTCCTGGGGCGGGGAATCGGCAGCCACGTCAAGACCAAGACCAACGCCGAAGGGATGGCGAAGATCCTCGATGCCCTGGACACGCTGCCGCGCGGCCTGATCTTCGCGAACCTCGTCGATTTCGACATGCTCTACGGCCACCGCAACGACGTCGAAGGCTACGCCGCCGCGCTGGAGGCGGTGGATTCCTGGGTCCTGCGACTGCTCGAACGCCTGGCCCCGGATGACCTGGTGGTTTTCACCGCCGACCACGGCTGCGATCCCACCACGCCTTCCACCGACCACTCCCGCGAGTACGTTCCGGTCGTGGCCTTTGGACCTCGCGCCCGCAAGAACGTTAACCTAGAGGTTCGGGCCACGCTCTCCGACATCGGCCAGACCGTGGCGGAGAACTTCGAGATCGAAATCCAAAAAGGAGTCAGCTTTCTAAGCGCACTACTATGAGACGACCTCTGATTGCAGGCAACTGGAAGATGTACAAGACGGCGGCCGAAACCACCGCCTTCTTCGAGAAATTCCTCCCGCTGGTGGCGAACTCTTCCGGCGCCGACATCGTGATTGCCCCGACCTTCGTGAACATCCCCGCCGCGGTGGCCGCCGTGGCCGGCAGCAAGGTGGAGATCGCCGGGCAGAACATGTACTGGACCAAGGAAGGCGCGTTCACCGGTGAGATTTCGGCTCCCATGCTGACCGCAGCCGGGGCCAAGTGGGTCATCATCGGCCACAGCGAACGCCGCCAGTACTTTGGGGAAACCGACGAGACCGTGTATCAGAAGACCGTGGCGGCGCTGGCCGCAGGCCTCAACCCCATCGTCTGCGTCGGCGAGCGGTTGGAAGAGCGCGAATCCGGCAAGACCGAGCCCGTGCTGCTCGCGCAGCTTCGCGGCGGCCTCGGGCAGCTTAGCGCCAACGATATGGAGAAGGTCACCGTCGCCTATGAGCCTGTGTGGGCCATCGGCACGGGTAAAACGGCCACCCCCGACATGGCGCAAGAGGCGCACCGCTACATCCGCTCGATGATTGCGCGCCAGTTCGGTTTTGGCCCGGCGAACGCCATCCGCATTTTGTACGGCGGAAGCGTCAAGCCGGACAACGTGAAGGGCCTGATGTCGCAGGGCGACATCGACGGTGCTCTGGTCGGTGGCGCGAGCCTGGAGGCAAACTCGTTCGCTTCGATCGTCAACTTCTAGTTCCACGAGCGGTTGCTTACGGGGGCTTGGCACGCCAGGCCCCTGCCGCGTTCCCACCTACCACACCCGCAGGATCTCCCGCTCCCCGGTGAGGTAAAGGTCGGTGTAGCCCTTCATCTTGTCTCTCAGCGACGCATTGGCGGCATACTCCTGCATCCGGCGTTCGAGTTCCTCAAGGCTTTCGACCTCCGTTTCCAGAAAGACACGATTGAATCCACCGGTCATGTCGGTCAGGACGCGGCAGTGGCCCTCCCACCCGGCGGCGACGGATTCTTTCATCAACCCGGCGAGCCTGCTGGCGCATCCCGGCTTGGCGACGAACGTCTCACGCACAATCAGCATTCTGGCAACCTTCTACGGCACTTCCTTTAGACTGGAACCTGCCGCGCGCGGATCGTGCGATGTTGGTAAACTCCAACGCCACCGAGGGCCTGCCGTGCCGCCCCGGGGCGGCCGGCCGCGCCGCGCGCCGTCGCGTGGTAAAGTTGTGTTCTTACCTCGGGAGGTCTTCATGAGAGGTCCGCTGTACGTTCTCGCCGTCGCATTCGTGTGTGCGTTCATATTGATCCCCTGCGGTTGGTCGCAGTCGGCCACCACCGGCGCTTTGGCCGGTGTGGTCAAGGACGTGGGCGGAGCCGTCCTTGCCGGAGTTGAGGTCAGCATTACGAACGGTTCGACCGGCCAGACGCTCTCTGCGCAGACCGACGCCCAGGGGCGCTTCCAGTTCTCCATGATGACGCCGGGCGCTTACGAAGTTCACTTCGCGGCGAAGGGGTTCGCCACGGCGCGGGCCGAGTCCATCACGGTGAACGTGGCCGAGACGCCGCTCGTCGAGGCGTCGCTTCAACCGGGCGACCCGGCGCAGACCGTTGTCTGCCAGTGCACCGTGAACACCTCCTCCTCCTCGACCGGAACTCTGGTGGACAGCAAGACCATCACCTCCGTGCCGCTTACCACCCGGAATTACACGCAGGTTCTTTCGATGTCCTCGGGGTCGGCGGCGGAGGTCAACAACGCCGGCAGCCTGGGCCGCGGTACGCAGAGCGTCAACGTCAACGGCAACACCAGTTCCGGCGGCAGCACCTTGGATGGCGCCAACGCGCCCAGCGCGGTTCCCAACCCCGACACGATCTCGGAATTCCGGATTCAGACATCGCAGTATGACGCCGGCTACGGCGCGCAGGTCCCCAACACCAACCTGATCACTCGAAGCGGGAGCAACCAGTTCCACGGGACGCTCTGGGAGTTCAACCGGAACGACGTGTTCAACGCCAACGCCTTCTTCCGAAACGCCACCGGGCAAGGCAAGCCCGTGCTGAAGCAGAACCAGTTCGGCGCCACCCTCGGCGGGCCCATCCGGACCAACCGGCTCTTTTTCTTCGGGTCGTTCCAAGGGACGCGGCAGCGCAACGGCGTGGACACGACCTCGATCTCGAACCCGATCCTCCCGCCGCTGACAGCGGACCGTTCCGCCGCCGCGCTGGCGGCGCAGTTCTGCCCGTCCAACCAGTCGAGCTTCCTTTCGCGTTATGCAACCTTCGCCGGGGGCAGGCAACTGGACTGTGCCAACCAGAACACGGCCACCACGGCTTCCATCAGCCCGGTCGCCCTGCGCCTGCTGCAAATGAAGCGCGCCGACGGATCGTATCTGATTCCGATCCCGCAGACGCTCCTCACCAGCGGCGCCAACGCCGGCCTCGGCTTCTCGACGTTCAGTCTTCCTTCGCGCTACAACGAGAATCAGTACCTGTTCAACGCCGACTACGTGGCGTCTCAAAGGAACACGCTCTCTGGAAGAAGCTACATCGCGCGTTTCAACCAGTACCGTTCGTTTGCGTCGCCCTCCGGATATCCGGGCGCACCCATCCTCCCCGGTGACGGCACGCCGCAGAACTTGGAGGGCCGCGACTACGTGACCACCGGCAGGCTGACCACGGTGATCAACGACCGGATGGTGAATGAAGCTCGGATGAGCTTCACCCGCGCCTTCATGGGCGCGGCAGGCGAGAACACGCCTTCGGCCACCTCCATCGGGATGACGCCCGCCAATCCGCTCTTCGACAAGGCGCCGGAAATCACCATCCTCGGCGCGCTGGGGAGTTTTCGCCTGTTTGGCGCCATCGGGAACGATTTCCGGTCCCAGACGGACACCTACTCCTGGGCCGACAACCTCTCCTGGGTCCGAGGGCGGCAGACGGTCCGCATGGGCGCCGTGGTCTTGACGCAGCGGTTGACGCGTTTGGACACCGGCTCGGCGCGCGGGAAGATTACCTTCCAAACGTTCAACGACTTCCTCCTCGGCCTGGGAGCGGCCGAAAACCTGAGCCCCGCGGGACGCAGCAACGTCCAGGCGATCCAGGCCGCCCACGGCCTGGGCCCCAACGGCGAAGTGCAATACAAGTACAGCGGATACTACGGCTCGGGTTACTTCCAGGATGACGTGAAGGTAAGTGATCGCCTGACGCTGAACCTGGGATTGCGCTGGGAGTATGTGCGCCCCGCGGCCGACGCCCTGGGAACGCTCGGCAACGCCTGGCCGTCGTTGATGAAGGAGGCGTCCATTCCGCCGGCCTCCGGCACCCTCGCAGGAAACACCGTGGCGTCGAACTACAACCCGAACCTGACCAACCCGTACACCGGCAAGGCGTTCGGCCAGTTGCCCGATGGCGTGTTCGTCCGGCCCAACAGCACCGCCTACGCCAACCGTGCGCCGCTCGATTCGCTGGCGCCCCGGTTCGGATTCGCCTGGCGGCCGGCCAGCCGGCAGAACCGCCTGTCGTTGCGCGGCGGATACGGATGGTTCTACCAGTCGCCCGCGCTGAGCGGGACGACCAACGGCACGCCGTCGTCCTCGGCGCCGCCTTTCGCCCAGACGTTTGGCAACACCGACGCCAGCAACGCCACATCTTCGTTTGTGACTCCGTTCCCCGCGGTCACCCTCGGCTGGGTGCGGCGCACGCCCGGTTCTCAGCTTTCCGACCGCGTGGCCGGCCCCGAGTTCCGCCTCCCACGGCTCCAGCAGTGGAACGTCAACGCCCAGGTGGGGCTGACGCAGAGTCTCTCGGCCGATATCGGCTACGTAGGTTCGCGCGGCGCGAACCTGCTGGTATCTCGCGGATACAATCAGCCCGCGCTGGCCGGCCCGTCGTCGCCCGTCAACTGCGGCTACGACGGCGATCCGGCCCACTGCGTCACCACCAACACCTCGATCAATGCTAAACTTCGCGTTCCGGTGATGGGAGAGGTGCCGACAGCGCTGGTCTCCAGCGAGTTCACCGGCGCCTCGAACTACCACAGCCTTCAGGCGACCCTGCGCAGCCGCGCTTCGCACGGTCTCAGTTTCCAGGCCGCTTACACGCTGGCGCGGGCGCGCAATAACACCGGGATCTACAACGATCAGAACAAGCCGTCCCTGGACTGGGGCCGGGCTTCGTTTGACCGCCGGCAACGCCTAACCGCCAACTTCAACTACCAGGTCCCCGTGTTCGCGCAAGTCCACGGGCCGGCGGCGGTTTTTCTGAAGGGCTGGACCGTGTCCGGCATCTTTACCGCGCAGAGCGGCCCACCGCTGACCTTGACCGACCCGGCCGGCGGCGGCGTGTTCGGCCGCGCTGGCACCTCGACGGTCACCCTCTGCCAAAACGCCGGCGCCGGTTCTCTGGTCACTCCCGGGAGCGTGCACTCGCGACTGGGCCGGTGGATCGACACTTCGGCGATCTGCGCGGCACCCGTCGTTGGCTCGGACGGCTCGACCGGTTACGGCAACTCCGGTCTTTCGCTGATGGACGGTCCGGGGCAATTGAACGCCGACTTTTCGGTGGGCAAGACGACCACCGTCGGCGGCATCCGGGAAGATGCGGTCCTTTCGTTCCGCGCGGAGTTTTACAACGCTTTCAACCACGCCCAATTCGCCAGCCCCGGCACGACGCTTGGGACCGCGACGTTTGGCGTGATCACCCAAACCTCGGTGGCGCCGCGGCTCATCCAGTTCGGTTTGAAATACACGTTCTGACCGCGCGCCGCGGCTGCTGTGTGGCGGTACGGCCGTACCAGGACCGTGCCGACTCGTCGATCTACCCGATTTGGTACCCGTGCCCCATACGGCGGTGGAACCACGGCGTATTACCCTAGGCCTTCCGCTGTGGGCGGTGGCTTTTCTCCGGAGGGCACGAATGATCAAGGGGTTGGCGGCAAGGCGGGCAGGGCCGGGCGGGCCGGGCCGCTTGTTGATGCTATCGAGACCCCGGCTTGGCGCGATGGTGATCGCATTGGTGGTCACGCTGGCCGCCGTGTTCACCGTGGGCCTGGCACTGGCGGATTACCGGGACGCCGCCGTGGCGGCGGCGCAGACGCCGCAGACCGCACCGTCTCCCGACGGCCGCAGGATGCTGTACGCCTTCGGGATGGCGGTACTGGCCGGATCCGTTTTATTGTTTCTTGCCGGACGTCTCTCCAAGCCCGACACCCGCACGCTTCGTCAATTAGTGGACCGCGCGCTGGAGATCAGCGCCCCGGGGCGTGTTTTTGCGGGCGACGAACCCGCGGCCGGGAACGCTGCCCCCCGGCTGCCGGTGGCGCCTTCAGGTCTGGTTGACCGGCTGGCCGCGCTTCTCGGCATGCTTCACGCGCAACGCAAGACGGTCGCCGAGTTGTTGGAGTGCCTTCCGGTGGGAGCGGCCGTCCTCTCGGAAGACCTGCGAGTCCTGTCGTCCAACCGCCTGTTCGCCCGGATGCTTCCTTCCGGCCCGGTACCCACCCGTGGCGGAACAGCGGGCGGCACATTGCCCGACGCCCTGCTGTCAGAACTAGCGCCCGCCTCGGCGGTAGGCGCGGGACCATTCGCCGATGGGTTTCGCTGCTTCAGCCTCGAGGCGCGTGACCGGACACTGCGTGCCAGGGCCCGGACCTTCGCGGCCGGAGACGCGGGCGCCCGGGTGACCTTGTTGCTGATCGAGGAAATTGCCGGTGCCGGCGCCGGGAAGCTGGACGGACCCGATTACGGCCGGTTTTACCGCTTGGTCCTGAACGGGGCGTCCGAAGCTCTGGTTCTGGCGGCCGCCGACGGCCGAGTGATCGACGCGAACCAAGCCGCTGCCGGCCTGCTGGGTGTTGCGCGCGCCGAGATGACCGGAGTGGCGCTGGCTCGGGTGGCCAGCGGGCATCTTGCCGGAAGTCCCGAGCAAAGCTTGGAGGCGATTCTTTTTTCCGGACAGTACAAGATGGACGGCCGCACACTGCAAATGGAGATGCTCCGTCGCGACGGCGGAGCCTTCCCGGCCGAAATCAAGATCCGCGAAGGCGCCGACGACCAGGGCCGGTTCTACCTGATTGGTATCCGCGACGTGGGCGCCGACCAGCTCGCCGAGCTTCTCAGCCGCGACCGGATCGAGATCGTCGACATGATTGCGCAGGGCAAACCATCCGGCGACGTGCTGGCCCGTGTGGCGCATCTTGTCGAGCACCAGTTGCCCGGCGCGCTTTGCTCCGTGCTTTTGAGGCAGAACGCGCGTCTGGTAACGGCGGCCGCCCCCAATCTGCCGCGTAGCCTGTGGCGCGCCTTTGACGATGCCATCAAGGATGAACCCGACGCGCTCGCGTCCGGCGCGCTGGGCCCGGAGGCCGTCCCCGTTGCTGCCGCTCCCATGGACGGAGATCAACTTACCGGCGGAATCGGGGGCGCCGGTATCCCACGCATCGTGGCCCGCTGGACTGCTCCAATCACCTCGACCCAGGGCATTGAACTGGGGGCGGTGGTCGTCTTCAGAAGCCAACACGGCGCACCTACGGCGGCGCACGCCGGCGTCCTGGCCGTCGCTTGCCGTCTGGCGGCCGTGTGCATCGAACAGGTCCGGCTCACCAGTGAACTGGCCTATCGCGCCGAGCACGATCCTCTGACGGGGTTGGCCAACCGCGCGCACTTTGAAGAGCGGGTGTCGCACGCTCTGGCCCGTGCGCGCCGTTACCGGCGCAAGTTGGGCGTCCTTTCGGTCGATCTGGACCGGTTCAAGCTCGTGAATGACACCCTCGGGCACGGCGTCGGAGACGGGCTCTTGCAGCAGATTGCGAGCCGCTTCACCGGCTGCCTGCGGGAAACCGACATCGTGGCGCGTTGGGGAGGCGACGAGTTCGTCATCGCGCTTGCCGAGGTCCGCGACCGCCTGGACGCTCGTGCCACCTCCCGCAAGCTGTTGGATCTGTTCCAGACCCCGTTCCAAGTGGAGGGCCACACCATCGCGGCGACTTGCAGTATTGGGGCTGCCATCTTCCCGGACGACGGTGAAACCCTCGACGAGTTGCTTCGAAGCGCGGACCGGACCATGTACCGCGCCAAGAACGAGGGCCGCAACGGGTATAAGTGCTACACGCCGGAGTTCGACGGCGCCGTCCAGCAGAAGCTCCACCTGGAGAGCCAGTTGAGCCAGGCCATCGCCCGCAACGAACTGGCAGTGCACTACCAGCCGCAGTTCGACTTGGACACGGGAAAACTGGCGGCGGTTGAGGCCCTGCTTCGCTGGCAGCATCCCGAACTTGGTGCGGTCTCCCCCACCGCCTTCATCCCGGTCGCCGAGGAATCCGGGCAGATCGCCCACATCGGCGCTTGGGTCCTGCGGAAGGCGTGCCGCCAGGCCAGGATCTGGGGCGATACCGCGGGCCACCCGGTACGAGTTGCCGTGAACGTATCCCGCCTCCAGTTCGCCCACGACGACTTCCCCGACGAGATCGCTCAGATACTCCGGGAAACCGCCCTAGACCCGGCGCTGCTGGAACTGGAGTTGACCGAAAGCTCGGTGATGAAACACCTGGATGAGTCCTTGCCCAGGATGAACCACCTGCGCCGCCTCGGCGTGCGCCTTTCGATGGACGACTTCGGCACGGGCTATTCTTCGCTCAGTTGCTTGCAGCGGCTTCCCATCGACACGCTTAAGATCGACCAGTCGTTCATTCGCGAAATCTCGTCCTCGCCGAAGACCCCGCTGCTGGTTCGCTCCATGGTGACGCTGGCGCGAAGTCTCGGCATCGCAGCAGTGGGCGAAGGCGTCGAAACCACGGACCAACTTCGTATGCTGCGCGAAACCGGCTGCCATTTAGGACAGGGCTTCCTGCTCTGCCGGCCGGCGCCGGAGGAAGAGCTGTTCCCGACGCCCGAACTCGCCCTCTTCGGGCACCCCGGGTTCCTGACGGCGGCCCCGCGCACGCGGGACATCCTCACGGCGCCCCGCCGCGCCTGCGGGCCGCTCGCGCCGGCCCTGTACTGCGATCCTGGAATGATCGAAGACGCCCTCGCCTCCGCCGTTGAGTGACCGCGGCGCCCTCAGAGATAGTCGGCGAACCTTCGCTTCAAA
>CAZVIK010000037.1:0-3356 GCA_964627045.1 uncultured Solibacteraceae bacterium
TGAGTACCTCCTGGAAGGCCCCAGTATACTTCAGGGCCCGAACATTTTTCAGTGGGAAATACGGAGGCGGCCCGAAGTCTTGACTTTCCCTTTTTATTCGCCCACAATATGTGCATGGCGCTGACACGCAAGCAGAAGCTTGTCCTGGATTTCATCGCGCGGTTCGTCGAAGCCCGCGGCTATAGTCCCAGCTACCAGGAGATCGCCGACGGCCTGCAATTGGCCTCCCTGGCGACGGTGCACAAACACATTCAGGCGCTTGAGACCAAGCACTACCTCAAGCGGGGCTTCAATCAGAGCCGCTCGATCGACCTGGCGCCGAAGTACTTCCAGGAGGAACGCAAGCGGCAGGTGGGCGGCGCGCCGTCCTACGAGATACCGCTGGCGGGGCGCATCGCGGCGGGCGCGCCGGTGGAGGCGATCCCCGGGCGGGACTCCTTAAACCTGGGCGAGTTCCTCTCCGACGAAAACCTGTACGCGCTCGAGGTGCGCGGCCAGTCGATGATCGACGACCACATCTGCGACGGCGACGTGGTTCTCGTGGAACGCGGCGCGCGGATTAGCGAGGGCGACATCGTGGTCGCTCTGGTGGGCGGCGAGGAGACCACGTTGAAGCGTTTCTACCGCGAGCCCGATGACATGGCCCGTCTTCAACCGGCCAATGCGGCGATGGAGCCGATCCGGGTGCCGCTCGGCAACCTCCAGATCCAAGGCAAGGTGCTGGCCGTGCTGAGGAAATACAAGTAGGGGCTTGGCGCCACCAAGCCGCGCCCGGGCAATCCCCTACGACACCGGCTCCAGCGCCCGCTTGTACTTACACTCCTTGTTCGGGCACTGCACCGAGGGACCGGCCTTCAGCCACTTTTCGACCAGGTACGCGCCACCGCACTGCGGGCACGGTTCGGCTATGGGCTTGGCCCAGGCGACAAAGACGCACTCCGGGTAACGGTTGCAGCCGTAAAAGGTTTTGCCGCGTTTGGAGCGGCGCTCGATGATGTCGCCCTCTTTGCAGGCAGGGCACTTCACCCCCACCGTCTTCTGCTTGACGTACTTGCACTTGGGGTAATCGCCGCAGGCAGTGAACTCGCCAAAGCGGCCGTGCTTCAGCACCAGGTTGTGGCCGCACTTCGGACAGGTCTCTTCGAGCGGAACGTCGGCCTTCGTTTGTTCCCCGCCGACCGGCTTGGTGGTCTTGCAGTCCGGGTAGCCGCTGCACGCAAAGAACTGGCCGAAACGGCCTTTCTTCAGGACCATCGGCCGGCCGCAGTTTTGGCAATACTCCTCGTCTCCCTGCTCGGTTAGATCAACCTTGTCGACATCGGGAAGATCCACGGTCAACTCGCGCGTATTGGTGCACTCCGGATAGCCCGAGCAGGCGATGAAGCTGCCGTGGCGTCCCCACTTGATGACCATGGGCTTGCCGCACTTCTCGCAGATCAAGTCGGTGGGCTTTTCCATCCGCTTGATGTTGGTCATGGTCTCTTCGGCCTTGCTCAGGTCCGCGGAGAACTTCTCGTAAAACTCGCTCATGGCCTGGCGCCAGTCCAGGCGGCCCTCTTCGATTTCGTCGAGCGCCTCTTCCATGCGGGCGGTATAGGTAAGGTCGAAAATGTCGTCGAAGCTCTCCAGCAGCAGATCGGTCACCACCATGCCGAGCTCGGTGGGCTTGAACCGGCCGCCCTCCTTCTTGACGTACTCGCGCTCTTGGATGGTGGAGAGGATGGAGGCGTAGGTGGAGGGCCGGCCGATGCCGTCGGCCTCCAGTTCCTTGACCAGCGTGGCTTCGGTGAAGCGGGGCGGCGGTTCGGTGAAGTGCTGCTCCGGAGACAGATGCTTGAACTTCAGCGTCTCGCCGGGCGCCACCGCCGGCAGGTGATGCTTCAGTTCCTCGTCGTCCTCGTCCTTCTGGTCCTTGCCCTCTTCATAAACGGCAAGGAAGCCATCGAATTTCGGCACCGAACCGGTTTCCCGCAGGGTATAGGCATTCCCGTCGTTTCCGGTGGCGGCGATGTCCAGCGTGGTCTGGTCGAACACGGCCGGCATCATCTGCGAAGCCACGAAGCGCATCCAGATGAGCCGGTAAAGCTTCAACTCATCTTCGCTGAGGTGTTTGGCGACAGATTCCGGGGTGCGCAGCGCCGAGGTCGGGCGGATGGCTTCGTGCGCGTCCTGGGCGTCCTTCTTGCTGCGGTAGAAGTTGGGCGACTCCGGCAAGTAGCGCGCACCGTAGCGCTCCGAGATCAGCCCGCGCACCTCGCCGAGCGCCTCGGCCGAAACGCGCGTCGAATCGGTGCGCATGTAGGTGATCAGACCGACCGCGCCTTCCTTGCCCAGTTCCACGCCTTCATAGAGCCGCTGCGCCAGCATCATGGTGCGCTTCACGCTGAAACGCAGCTTCCGGCTGGATTCCTGCTGGAGGGTGGAAGTGATGAACGGCGGCACCGCGTGGCGGCGCTTCTCGCGCGTTTCGACCGACTTGACGGTGTACTCGACGCCGGTCAGGGCGGCCACCAGCGCATCGGCCGCGGCCTGGTCCGGGATCTCGACCGTCTCCTCGTTCCGGCGCATGAGCCGGGCGACGATGGTGGGCGGCTTCTTCGCGCCGAGGTGGGCGTCCAGGGTCCAGTATTCGCGCTTGACGAACTCGCGGATGAGCCGTTCCCGCTCGACGATCAGGCGCAACGCCACCGTCTGCACGCGGCCGGCCGAAAGGCCCCGGCGGACCTTGTCCCAAAGCAGCGGCGAGATCTTATACCCCACCAGGCGGTCGAGCACGCGCCGCGCCTGCTGCGCGTTGACCAGGTTCACGTCCACTTCGCCCGGCTTTTCAAAGGCCTTCAGGATGGCGGGCTTGGTGATTTCGTTGAACATCACGCGGAACACCTGGGGTGGACCGGCCTTTTTCGGGCGCAGTTCTTCGGCCAGGTGGGCGCAGATGGCCTCGCCTTCGCGATCCGGGTCGGCCGCCAGGTAGACGGCGTCGGCTTGTTTGGCGGCCTGCTTCAGTTCCTGGATGAGTTTCCGTTTTCCTTCGATGACCTCGTAGGTCGGCTCGAACCGCTGCTCGACATCGACCGCCAGGTCCTTCTTGGGGAGGTCCTTGATGTGACCGAGGGACGCCTTGACGGCGTAGGATTTGCCGAGGTACTTGCCGATCGTCTTGGCCTTGGCCGGCGATTCGACGATCACGAGAGCTTTGCTCATATCAAACCGTACGGGCGGCGGGCCACGACGGGCCGCTCACCACGCTTTCACGAAGTTCCTTCCGGGCAATTGCCGCACCATGCCCAACATTTCCAGTTCGAACAACGCCGCGATCACCTCCGACGGGGAGGCGTCCTGTTCGGTTTCCATCA
>CAZVIK010000037.1:3366-24948 GCA_964627045.1 uncultured Solibacteraceae bacterium
CCATCAATTGATCGATGTGGGTGGCCGTTTCCACCTTCAGGCGTTCCATCAGCCGGCGGCCCAGCGCCGAAGCGGGGCCCAGCGGCAGGGACGCCTGTTCCGGTTCTTCGGACGCCGCACCGGCATCCGCGCCGGAGCGCTTCCGGGTGATCTCGATCAAACGGCGGCGGTCGGCCGGCTGTAGCTCGCCGACGACATCGTTCCATTCCTGAATCAACTTGGCGCCCTGGCGGATCAGCAGGTTCGGCCCCCAACTCAGCTTCGACGTGATGTTGCCGGGGACGGCGAAAACCTCGCGCCCCTGGTCGATAGCCAGCTTGGCGGTGATGGCCGAGCCGCTGTACTCGGCGCCCTCTACGACGACGACTCCCGCGCCCATGCCGCTAATGACGCGGTTGCGGATGGGAAAGTTCTGCGGGTAGGCCGGCGTGCCCAGCGGGAATTCCGAGAGCAGCAGGCCCTTGCGGGCTATGTCGTCGGCCAGGCGCCGGTTTTCCGACGGGTACACCAGGTCCACGCCGCAGCCGAGCACGGCCACCGTGTCGCCCTCCGCGTGAAGCGCGCCGCGATGCGCCGCCGTATCGATGCCTCTCGCCATTCCGCTCACAATCGTCAAACCCGCCCGGGCCAGATCCGCCCCCAGGCGCTCGGCTACCGCCACACCGTAGGGCGTCGGCCGCCGCGTCCCCACGATGCCGAGCATCAGGGAACCAAGCAACTCCACTCTGCCCCGCGCAAAAAGCACAACGGGCGGATCGTAGATCTCCCGCAACCGTTGAGGATAGCGCGAATCGCTCAGGGCGACCAGTTGTGCCCCGGTCGCCATCAGGCGTTCCTGCTGCGCGGCAGCCTCCTCAAACGCGCAACCGCTGGCCACGCTTCGCGCCACGTCCCCAGCCAGTCCCGCCGCCTGCAACTCGGAAGGCGACGCACGGAACACCGCCTGGGGCGTTCGAAACTGCTCCACCAACTGTCCTGCTTTCCTGCTGCCCAGGCCCGGGACCAGCCGGAGTGCCAACCAGTGAAGAACCTCTTCCTGGCTCAGGGTTGAATCATACATGAACCTGCGGGGCGCCTGCGAGGTTCCAGCAAGTAAGAATCTAGCAACCGGGCGGCCCGGTTCGCAAGTCCGGGCGCACGACACCCCAAATGGGGGAGTGGCGGGGTCCGTTCGGGATTCTCCCAGGATCTTAGGGCAAAGAAGGTCAGCCGAGGAGCGTTCCCAGCTCGCGGGCGGGAACCCGCAGGCCTACGTAGAACGGGCCAAAGGCCGCATACAGGGCGCTGGCTTCGTCAAACCGCATCTCGTAGATGACCTTCTTGAAGGCCAGCGGGTCTTCGGCGAACAGGTCCACGCCCCACTCCCAGTCGTCGAAGCCGATGGAACCAGAGATGATCTGCTTGACCACGCCGGCGTACTTGCGCCCCACCTCGCCGTGGTCGTGCATCATGCGGCGGCGCTCAGCCATAGGCACGGTGTACCAGTTCACAGACTCGCCGCGCTTGCGGTCCATGGGGTAGAAGCAGAGGTAGCGGGAGTCCGGGATGGGCGGGAAGAGGCGCGGCGCCATAGCCTTGCGGTGGTTCGCCAGGGCGGCATCCACCTCGGCGGCCCACTCGTCGGAATCCGGCTTCAGGCCGCGCCCGGCGAGGGCGGAGTAAAGCTTCAGGCTGGAATCGTACAGCCCTAGTTCAACCATCGAGAGGTAGGACGTGGTTGGCTCCAGGTATTCGGTCAGCGCCAGCCGCGCGATTCGGCGCTCCGCCGCCTCCAGCGCCGCAAAGTCCGGCCGGAAGTGGAGCAACAACAGGTCGCCTTTGTGCCCCAAAACCGAATAGAGCGCCGTGGCGTTGGGCCCGGACGCCTCCATCGACTCCAGCGCGGCGGCGGCTTCGGCGATCACCTCGTGCCGCCGGCCTTCCGGAACCGCTCTCCAGGCGCTCCAACGGATGCGGAACAACTGGTGCAGAACGCTAGAGCCCTCGACGGTCAGCGGGACGGCGGGGACCTTCGGCGGCGCATCGGGCTCCGGCCCCAAGGGGCGCATTCCCGCAGGATGGCTTCTCTCTGTCACATCTATCGGATGAGCACGAAAACGTTTAGGATGCAGATGTTGCGGCCGCCGTCAGCTTCCCGGCGCGAAACGCCTTCAGGTAGCGCACGCTGTAGTCGTCACGCCCCAGCACGGCTTCGGCCGCCGCGACCATGGCCATCAGCTGGCGGTCGCAGGGGTCGGCAATGGCGGCGTCCAGCCCCTGCGACATTAACGCCACCAGGAACGCCTGGTTCAGCAGCTTGCGCTCCGGCAGACCGAAAGAAACGTTGCTCAGACCAACGCTGGTGTGGACGCCGGGATAGCGCCGCATGATCTCGCCCACCGCGCCCGCGACCCCCGCGCCGTGCTCGCCGCCGGTGCTCACCGGGAGCACGCACGTGTCGACATAGATATCGTCGAGCGCCACGCCTTCCGAGGTAAGCCGGTCCACCAGGCGGCATCCGTTGGCGACCCGGTCCTCGACGCCCTTGGGCGGACCCGAGGGGCCCATCGCCAGCGCTACGATCTTCGTGCCGTGTTCTTTGATGAGCGGGATGACCGCGGCGAGGCGCGCTTCTTCATCGGTGACCGAATTGATGAGCGCACGCTGTTTGACGAGCGGAAGGGCGGCGCGCAGGGCTTCGGGATCGCCGCTGTCCAGGCATAGCGGGAGCGTGGAGGCCTCCTGGACGACGCCAACCAGCCAGGTCAGACACTCGATTTCGTGCCCCGCAACGCCGCCGTTGACATCGAGCATGTTGGCCCCGGCGTCCTGTTGTTTGCGCGCGACTTCCTGGATGTAGGCGGCGTCGCGATTGACGACCGCTTCCCGGATCCGCTTCCGTGTACTGTTGATGAGTTCGCCGATGATGAACATGGATACTCTGCCCTCCCCTGGAGGTGACCGGGCCGGGCGCGGCCCCGCCAAGCGAACCATGATACCGCGAAGCGGCCCTGCGGCCTCTGATACGATGGTGGGACCTACGGAGCATCCCAGTGGCAGACTACGACGCATTGAAACAGGCAGTGCTGGCGGGCGATCACAAAGCGGCGGCCGCCGCGACCCAAGCGGCTTTGGAGGCCGGTGCCGATCCGCTGGATCTGGTGAACGGCTACATGGTTCCGGCTATGGACGAGGTGGGCCGCCTGTACGAGTGTGAAGAGTACTTCGTACCGGAACTGCTGCTGGCCGCCCGCGCCATGAAGGCGTCGCTCGAACTGATCCGGCCCCTGCTGGTGGCGCGAGGGACGGAGCCCATCGGCAGGGTTGTGATCGGAACCGTCAAGGGCGATCTTCACGATATCGGCAAGAACCTGGTGGCGTCGATGCTCGAGGGCGCGGGCTTCGAGGTCATCGACCTCGGGGTGGATGTCGCGCCGGACAAGTTCGCGGCGACGGCCAAGGAGCGCAAGGCCGACCTGGTCTGCCTCTCGGCTCTGCTGACGGTAACGATGCCTTCCATGAAAGACGTGGTGGCCGAATTGGGCAACACGGGGATTCGCGGTCAGGTGCGCGTGATGATCGGCGGCGCGCCGGTTACCGAACAGTACGCCGCCGAGATCGGCGCGGACGGATACGGAGCGAATGCCGCGGCCGCGGTGCAACTGGCACGGAGGCTGGTCGCGCGATGAAACCGCTGATTCAACAGTTGCTGTCCGAAGCGCCCGTGGTGACCGACGGGGCGTGGGGAAGCCTGTTCCTCGCCTCCGGCCTGGCCCCCGGCGAGTTTGGCGACGCCTGGAACCTCACCCATCCGGAGCGCGTGGAGGCGGTGCCCCGAGCCTACGTCGAGGCCGGCAGCCGCGTCATTCTCACCAACACGTTTCGCTGCAACCGGCTCACGCTCGCCGGGCACGATCTCACCGCCAAGATCGAGGAGTTGAACCGGGCCGGCGTGGAGATTTCGCGGCGCGCCGCGGCCGGACGCGCCAAGGTTTTCGCCTCCACCGGGCCCACGGGCAAGTTGCTCGTCATGGGCAACACCACGCGCGAAGAGCTGATGGACGCCTACGTGGAGCAGACCTCCATCCTGGCCGCCGCCGGAGCCGACGCCATCATTCTGGAGACCATGTCGGATCTGGAAGAGGCCACGATCGGTGTCCAGGCAGCGTTGCGGACGGGTTTGCCGGTGGTCGCCTGCATGGTGTACGACTCGGGCAAGAACAAAGACCGCACCATGATGGGCGTGACGCCGGAGAAGGCCGCGCAAGCCCTGGAGCAGGCCGGGGCCGACGTGATCGGGGCCAACTGCGGGCAGGGACCGGAGAACTACATTGCGATCTGCCGGCGGTATCGCTCGGCCACCAGTCTGCCCCTGTGGATCAAGCCCAACGCCGGGCTCCCGCAATTCGTGGACGGCAGGACCGTCTACCAGATGACGCCGGAGGAGTTCGGAGCGCACGTGCCGGCCATCCTGGAAGCCGGGGCGAGCTTCGTCGGGGGCTGTTGCGGCACCACGCCGGACTACATCCGCGCGGTGGCGGCTAGGGTCTAGCGGCGCCGCGCCGCGTCGATTTCGGCGCGAATCGCACGCGCGGCGGCTTCGGGATCTTCCGCGGCGCTGATCGCCGAGACGATGGCCAGCCCGCCGGCTCCCGCTTCCAGAATCTCCCGCGCGTTGCCGGCGTGAATCCCGCCGATGGCCACCAGCGCCTGCGGCGTCTTGCCGCGAACCGCGCGCACCGCGTCCAGGCCGATGGCGGCTCCGGCGTCCGGCTTGGTGGGAGTGGCGAAGATGGGCCCCAGGCCCAGGCAATCCACGTCGAACGCAGCTGCCTCCAGCGCCTGCCCGGGCGTCTCCACCGAAAGCCCTATGAGCATGTCCGGCCCCACCAGGCGCCGCACGTCGGTCCATTCCATGTCGGACTGCCCGACGTGAACCCCATCCGCGCCCGCGGCCACGGCCACGTCCACGCGGTCATTGACGATGAGCGGTACGCCCGGGGCCGTGAGAGCCGCTTTCAGCCGACGGGCCAGGGCGACGAACTCCCGCGTGCCGCACTCCTTTTCGCGGAGCTGCACCACGGTGACGCCGCCCCGCACGGCCGCCAGGACGACATCCTCGATGGCGCGCCCCCGCATCATCGGCCGGTCCGTCACCAGGTAGAGGCTCCAATCGACCTTGCGTCTCACGCGTCCTCCATCCGCAGGCGCAGCCGGATGTCGTCCTCGGAAAGCCTGTAGAGCGCGTCCAGGAAGTGAAGCTGAAGCGATCCGGGGCCGGCCGACTTCTCCACGGCAATGTCCCCGGCCATCCCCATGACGGCCATGGCGTGCGCGGCGGCATCCAGCGGCGACGGGTTCACGGCCGCAAACGCGCCCGTCAGCGCCGTCGCCGCGCAGCCCAGACCCGTAACACGGGTCATCATGGCGTGGCCGTTGTAAACCTTGGCGACGGCATCGCCGGAAACGATGACATCGGTCGCGCCGCTCACGCTGACCACGCAACGGCGGGACGCCGCCAGCGCCCGCGCGGCGTCCACCGCCTCATCCGAACGGCGCGTGCTGTCGACGCCCTTGGTGGCCTCCCCGGCGTGGAAAGTCGCGCGAATCTCCGACGCGTTGCCGCGAACGATGGCCACAGGGAAAGCCTCCAGCAGTTGGTGAACCGTCGACGTCCGGAAGCTCGTCGCGCCGGCGCCGACCGGATCGAGAACCACCGGAATCCCCCGCTCCGCCGCGCGCCGGCCCGCCCTGATCATCGCTTCCACCCACGACGGGCTCAGCGTACCGATGTTGATCACCAGCGCCCGCGCGATGCCCGCCATCTCCTCCACCTCTTCGACGGCATGCGCCATGACCGGCGAAGCGCCAATGGCCAGCAAAGCGTTGGCCGTCGGGTTCATGACCACGTAGTTGGTGATGTTGTGGACGAGCGGAGCTTCCGCCCGAATCCGTTCCACATCCTGCCAGATGGCCTGCGCTCGCGTCATGATGTGCCCACCCCCCGAAACATAAGGATACAACAGGCGGGACGCCCCACGGACGCGCTGGCGGTCAGCCAAAGCATACCATCGCGGCGGATCGCCACTATGATTTTTGTTTTAAGAATCAATTAGTTAGCCAGCCTAACCCGTGCGCCGGCACACGCCGCTTGACTTCGCCGTTAAATATCCCTATACTCCATAGAGAATGTGTATTTCAGCCGAGCCCGCCACCTCCTTCCGCCGCAGCGGCTCGACCTCGCCCATGTACATGCGCTGCGTCCGGTAAGCCCGGACGGCAGGCGGCTCTATCCCCTCGACAAGCCACGCGGCCGTGAAGTCCGCGCGCGTCGGGGTTCCAGCGGCAATCACGGAATCGAACAACAAGGAAAGGAAACTGTATCCATGGCAAACACGGAATCGAAACCCGGCCTCGGCACCCTGGCGCTTCACGCGGGACAGGAACCCGATCCGGCCACCGGCGCGCGCGCCGTCCCCATCTACGCGACCTCCAGCTATGTGTTCAAGAGCACGGACCACGCGGCGGATCTGTTCGGCCTGCGGGAGTTCGGCAACATCTACTCCCGCCTGATGAACCCCACCAACGACGTCCTGGAGAAACGCCTCACGGCTCTGGACGGCGGCATCGGGGCGCTGGCCTTCGCCTCGGGACAGGCCGCCATCACCGCGGCGATTCTAACGATCACGCACGCCGGGCAAAACTTCGTCGCCTCCACCAGCCTGTACGGCGGAACCTGGACCCTGTTCACACAGACGTTCAAAAAGCTGGGCATCGAGGTCCGCTTCTTCGATCCGGACCACCCGGAGGAGATTCGCAAGCTGGTCGACGGGAATACCAGGCTGGTCTATCTGGAATCCATCGGCAACCCGAAGAACGACGTGCCGGATTTCCAGAAGATCGCCGGCATCGCCCACCAGCACGGCCTGCCGGTGATCATCGACAACACGGTGACCACGCCCGCGCTGCTGAAGCCGTTCGAGCACGGCATCGACATCGCGGTCTATTCGACCACCAAGTTCCTGGGCGGGCACGGCGTGCATGTCGGCGGGGCCATCGTCGATAGCGGGAAGTTCCCCTGGGCCAGCGGCGGGGACAAGTGGCCGGAATTCAACGCGCCAAGCGAGTCCTACCACGGCCTGGTTTTCAGCGAGGCGCTCAAGCCGCTCGGTAACCTCGCCTACATCATTCACATCCGGACGCACTGGCTCCGGGACACCGGCGCCGCGATGAGCCCATTCGCGGCGTTCCTGTTCCTTCTGGGGATCGAGACGCTGCACGTCCGCTTGGAGCGGCACGTCCGGAACGCCCAAGCGTTGGCCGAGTGGCTACAAACGCATCCGGCGGTTCAGTGGGTAAACTACCCGGGCCTGCCGGGACACCCGCACCACGCCCTGGCGAAGAAGTATCTCCCCAACGGCGCGGGCGCCATCCTGGGATTCGGCGTGCGAGGCGGCCGGGAAGCTGGCGTGAGATTCATCAACAACGTCAAGCTGGCCAGTCACTTAGCCAACGTCGGCGACGCCAAGACCCTGGTCATTCACCCGGCTTCCACCACGCACTCTCAGCTCACCGAAGCCGAACAGAAGGCCACCGGCGTGACACCCGAATACATACGCGTCTCGGTGGGGATCGAAGACATCGCCGACATCAAAGCGGATCTGGACCAAGCCCTGCGGGCCAGCCAGACGCCCTAACGTCCCGAGCCCGATGCCGCCTGAACCAGGGCCGCCAAGTGGGGCGGCCTTTCAGCCTGCGGACCCGCTTTCCAGCGGGTCCGGATGGCTTGGAGCCGGCTGCGGGTAGGATCGCCAACCCCACGCAGCACTTCCGAAACGCCGTGGGCTCCTGGCTCAAGCGTTACGAATTCGCCATCCGGCGGGCGATGAGCATGGCCATTTCGAGGGCCTGCTCGTAGTTCAGGCGGGGGTCTACTTCGGAACGGTAGTCCCTCGCCAGATCCTCTTCCGCCAAGCCTCGGGCGCCGCCCGTGCACTCGGTCACGTTCTCGCCGGTGAGTTCGAAATGAACCCCGCCTAGCTGGCTTCCAGCCCGGCGATGAACCTCAAACGATTCTTCCAATTCCGTCAGTATTTCATTGAAATGACGGGTCTTAATTCCAGACGCCGTGGTGCGTGTATTGCCGTGCATCGGGTCCGAGCACCACAGCACACGCCGCCCGGTGGAGCGCACGGCGTCGATCAAAGGCGGCAGGCATTCGGCGACGCGCCCCGCCCCGAAGCGGTGAATCAGCGTGAGCCTTCCCGCCTCGCGGCCGGGGTCCAGAATCTCGACCAGTTCCACCAGAGTCCGGGCCGTCATCGACGGGCCGACCTTCACAGCGATCGGGTTGGCGATCCCACGGAAGTACTCGACATGGGCCCCGCCCGGGGCCGAGGTCCGCATGCCGAGCCAGGGAAAGTGAGTCGCAAGGTTGTACCACCGGCCGCTGCGCTCGTCGCGGTGGGTTTGCGCCGCTTCGTAGCCCAGGTGCAGCGCCTCGTGGCTGGTGTAGAAATCCACGCCGCCGATTTCGCCGGCGCGGATGCCGAGCACGTTTTCCAGGAATACCAGCGAACTCGAGATCGTGGCGACCATGCGCCGGTACTCGGCGGCGAGCGGCGATTGGCTCGCCCATTCCAGGTCCCAATACTCCGGGTGATGCAGGTCGGCGAACCCGCCCTTGACCAGCGCGCGAATGTAATTCAACGTGAGGGCGGCGCGGCCGTGACCGCGGAGCAGCAGTTGCGGGTCTGGGGTGCGCTCGGCCAAGCTGAAGCCCGGATGGTTGATCAAGTCCCCTCGGTAGACCGGAAGGGTCACCCCGTCGCGGGTTTCCGATTCCTGGCTGCGAGGCTTGGCGTACTGGCCGGCGAAGCGGCCGGCACGGATGACCGAATGCTTTCCCCCTTCGACGAGCACGAGGCTCATCTGCAATAAAATCTTTAGCTTATCCGTGATAATGGAAGCATCGCATTCGCTGAATCTCTCGGCGCAATCGCCGCCTTCCAGCAGGAATCGTTTCCCCTCGGCGGCCTCGGCCAGTTGGTTCTTGAGCGACTCGATCTCCCACGGCGTGACCAGTGGCGGCATGCGGGACAGCTCCCGCAGGACGGCGTTGAGCGCTTCGGCGGAAGGGTACTCGGGCTGTTGCAGCGCGGGCCGGGTGCGCCAGGAATCCGGCTGCCAAGGGGTCGTCGTGGTTTCAGGGTTTGACATGCGTTCGTTCTTCGGCGGTTTCTCGCAGGACCTCCAAGGTGCTCCGGGCGGCGGCCTGCCAAGTGAATCCGGCGGCTCGCACGGGACCGGCCTCGCTCAGCCGGCGGCGGAGGTCGGTGTCTCCAGTGACGCGGACCAGAGCCTCCAGCATGGCGTCGTCGCTTTCGGGGTCGAACAGAAGCGCGGCATCCCCGGCGACGCTGCGGATAGGCTCGATGGCGGAGACGGCGGCGGGCACCCCGGCGGCCAACGCTTCGAGCACCGGCATGCCAAAACCCTCAAAGAGAGTCGGGTTGACGTAGGCCCAGGCGCGCTCGTAAAGTTCGAGCAATCGCTCTCGCGACACCCATCCGGCAAGTTCCACCGCGCCGGTGAGGCGCAGGTCCGCGATGAGCCGTTCCAGTTCCGCAGTGAAAAAACCGCGCATGCCCGCGACGACTAACCGGAACGCCGCATTCCCTTCCCGGAAACGGGCGAAGACGCGAATCAGCCGGTCGAGGTTCTTGTGGGGGTGAAGCGTCGAGACCACGAGGATGTACGGCTCCGTCGTGGCTGCTGCCCGCCGCCGGGCCAAGTCGAGGAAACACCTCTCCACGCCGTGGGGCACCACGCGGATCTTGGCGTCGGGAAGGCGGTAGTAGCGCAACAGGTCAAGCCGTGTGGCATCGGAAACCGCGATCAGCCGCCTTGAGCGGTGCGCCGCCGCCCACAACAGGAACCGCCAGAAGGGTAGATCGAACCAGCGGAAGAACTCGGGGTGGCGTTTGTGCTGTAGATCGTGGAAGACGGTCGCCGACGGGCGCCCGCCCCAGAGCGGCGCCGTGAAGCCGGGGTTGAGCAGGACATCGACGCGGTGGCGCGCCACGGCCAGCGGCAACCCGGTTTGTTCCCAAAGAATCCGGCCGGGCCGGAACAAGGCGCGGACCGGTTGAGGCGCAACCTCGAAGTTCGGCGCGGCCGGGACGAGGGACGCCGGCGTCTCACGGTTGGTGAACACGACGTAGCGATGCTCCCCACCGGTCTCGGCGAGCGCCTGAAGCAGGCAGCGGAGGTAGATCTCCGTTCCGCCGACGCCGCCGGGAATCAGGTACAGCGCATTGACGCCGATGCGCAAGGCGCTCCCCCTATCGGCCCGGTTGCCGCGCCAGCAGCCGCGCCAAAGCGCGCTGCGCCTGCTGGTTGTCCGGGTTGAATTCGAGCGCGCGCCGGTACTGGTCGATGGCCTTCCCGGGCTCCCCCGTGGCGGCGAACACGTTGCCCCGGTAGAGGTAGGTCAGGTCCTCGGCGGGATTCAGTTTTTCGGCCGCATCGAGCGAGGCCAGGGCCGCCTCGTAGTTCTTGTTCTTCCCGTGGATCATCCCGGTAAGTGCATGAACGTAGGCGCTGGGCTGGAGGCGCAGCGCGATCTCCAACTGGCCTAGAGCTTCCGGCGTTCGGCCCAGGCAGTCGGCCGCCAGGGCCCAATCCACGTGAAGCCGGTAATCGGGCTTGCCGTCGCGCGCAGCGATCTCGTAGTGCGCGATCGCTTCCTGGCACCGGCCGCGCTGGAAGTAAGCCACGCCAAGCTGGAAATGCCCGCGCTTGTTATGGGGCGACTTGGCGACGACATCCTCCCAGAACACCACGTCGTCCGCCCAGACGTGGTTGCGCTGATAGGTGAGCGCGGCCAGGACCGCCAACACCGCCACCGCGACGCCGGCCGCCAGCGCCGGCCGCGCCTTCCAGCGGCTCGCCGCCTCGACGAGGACCAACACCAGCCCCAGCATCGGCAGGTAGAGCCGTCGCTCGACGACGGCATCCAGGATCGGCACGATCGAAGAGGTCGGCGAGAACATCAGCAGCGCCGCCAGAATGCCGTAGGAGGCCAGGGCGAATCGCTTGCGGAGATACCAGGCCGCGCCGATGAGGACAACCAGCGCCGCCAGTCCGAAAATCGCTCCCTCGTCGAACAGGCCGCGTGAGATCGCGTAGTCATAATCGCCGTTCTGCCCGGCGGGAAACAGGAACAGGCGCAGGTAGAGCCAGAGCGCACGGCACTGCGTATAGAAATAGTCGTACCAGGGCAGGTCTTTTAGCCCGAACCCGGCCGAGGTGGAGCCGGCCACCAACCGCGCGGTGACGAAAGCGCCGCCCACGGCTGCCAATGCCAGCGGGCCATACAGCCGCCAGTTCCGCCGGATTCCCGAGAAACCGAACCCAGGGTTCCAATAGTAGTCGGTCAGCAGCAGCAACCCGGCCAGCGTGATGGTGTGCTCCTTGGTCGACACCGCCGCGCCGTAAAGCAAGACGACCGCCGCCGCGCTCGACCACGTGATGGAGGCGTGCTTCCGGTAGAGAAACACCGCGAACGCGCCGTAGAAAAACAGTGCACTCAGGTTCTCCGAGCGGCTGGCGACATAGGAGACCGCTTCGGTCTGCACGGGGTGCAAAAGAAACACGCCGGCGGCGAAGGCGGCGAGCCAGCCGCGCCGCCGCTCCTGAACACCCGCCAGCTCCAGCAGCTTTCGCACGGCCAGCAGGACGAGCAGCCCGTTGGCGATGTGCAGCAGCACGTTCCACAGATGGTAAGGGAACGGTTCCACGCCCGACATCCGGCTGTTCAGCCAGTAGGTAAACATCAAGAACGGGCGGACGCCGCGAATCGCCTCGAACAAGTTCTGGTCCGCAAACCGCGGCGAAAAGAAGGGCAGCGCCTGGTCGTCGAAAAGGAACGGACCGTGAAGCGCCGGTGCGTAGGCGGCGAATACGGCGGCGATGGCGCCCAGAACGGCGAGCGTCAGCGCCCAGGAGCGCTGCGGCAGCGCGGCCTTGGAAGCCGGGCTAACGGGCGGGGTTGGTTTCCTGCTTTTCATTCAATGACCGGAGATGAAATTCCAGGATCGCCACACGCTGGGCCAGCGAAATGTTGGCGTCCTTCAGGTTCGAAATCACCGTGGAGAAGCGGTACAGCACGACCAGAAAAAGACATCCGACGATGAACACGAGCGCCAGCGGCGCCTGCTCGATGCCGAGGAAGGCGGCCAGCCGGTCCAGCGTGGCCGGCGAGCGCGAGAGAATCAGCAGCGTGAGAGCCGCGCCAAGCCAGCTCACCGAATACTCGACGCGAATGTGCGCGCGCCGCAGGCTGGAGAGCACCAGTAGAATCAGCACGACGCTCAACACGGTGGTTACGTCCATGAGGCGCTCCATGGCTATCTCCTCCATCGCCGCCGCTCGAACTTCAGGATGTTGACGAGCACGCCCAACAGCACGTGCACGATGTAGTAAACCGACTTGACCGAGGTGATGGTGCTCCGGCCGCCCTGGCGCGGGCGCACATTCACCGGGACTTCCATGAACCGGAAGGCGCGGCGTTGCAGCACGACCAGCGCTTCGATTTCGGGGTATTCCAGCGGGAAGCTGCGGCTGAAGACCTGAAGCGCCTCGCGATTTACACCGACGAATCCGGAGGTGGGGTCCCGCACGGGCTTGCCGAGAATCGGACGCAGCACGGCGCGGAAAAACCGCACCCCGAGTTGGCGCGCCAGGCTGGTGTGGCCCTGGTCGCCGTCGAGGAACCGCGACCCGATCACCATCTGGCACCCGCTTGTCCGCAGGGCTTCGTGCAGACGCCGGATGTCGCGCGCGTCGTGCTGTCCGTCGCCGTCGATGCGAATCACGTACTCGAAGCCAAGCTCGAAGGCGAGCTTGTAACCGGCCTGCACGGCGCCGCCCAGCCCGAGATGGTGGGGCAGGCGCAGCACCCGCGCGCCGGCCTCGTGCGCCAGGGCCGCGGTTTCATCGGCTGAGCCATCGTCGATGACCAGTACCGTCACGCCGGGCAGTTCCGCTTGCACCTGGCGCACCACACCGGCCACGGCGGCCTGCTCATTGAAGGCAGGCACGATCACCAGCAGTGAACCGTGCTGGACCACCGGGGTCAAAGCGCGGCCACCTCCTTCGGGCTGATCGAATAGCGGCGCAGCAGCATCCGGAATTCGGGCGCCGTCAGCCTGGCGGAGCGGCGCACCTGGCGGCGTTTGCGCCAGAGGCCGGCGGCGCGAGAAAGAAAGGCGAGGTGCGCCATCAAGACCAATAGCGGAAGCCTCCACGCCCCGCCGCCTTCGGATCGAAACCGCGCCGCCGTTCCGCGCCCCTTCGCGGCCCACCGCAGGTGCCAGAGGTACCGGCTGAGCGCGGCGAACGGCGCGGCAAGCAGGCCGGAGACCGGAAAGTTTTTCGCCACCAGGGAGAGGCGGTTCCGCTCCACAAGGTACGCCTTGAGTGCCGACGCGCGCCCGGCCGAGTGCGAGTAGCGGTGCCGGACCACGGCCTCCGGGACGTACAGGCAACGCCAGCCGGCCCACCGGCCGCGAAGCCCGAGGTCCGTGTCTTCGCAGTAGAGAAAGAAGTCCTCGTCGAAGCCGCCCAACTCTTCCAGCATCTCGCGGCGGTACATGGCGGCGGATGCGCTCGGCAGAAGGACTTCCTCAGGCGCGTCGAATCGCGAGGGTGGCTGCCGGTGGCCGCGCTGGCGGCTGCTGCCGTCCGGGCAGATGAGCATGCCGGCCGAATCCAGACTGCCATCCTCGGCGAGGACCACGCGCGAGGCGCACATCCCTACGGCGGGTTCGCGCTCCAAGGCGCCCACCAGAGCGCCGAGCCAATCCGGTTGAGCCTCGGCGTCGTCGTTGAGCGTGGCGATATAGGGAGCCCGGCTGGCGCGCCAGCCCTGGTTGACGGCCGCGCCAAAGCCGAGGTTGACCGGGTTCTCGATCACGCGGGTGCGGGCGAAGGCGCCGGCGCCGCGAGCGAGTCCGGCGCCGCTGTTGTCGACCACCACGATGTCGAAAACGCCGAACGCCTGGGCGGCGAGCGAGCGCAGGCAGCACTCCAGCGTCTCCCCCGCTCGGAGAGTGGGTATCACCACTGTGACCACGGGTTCCGGCAAGCTTCGATTGTACGAAATTGGGCGCGCACGGCGGCCAGTCTAGCGCGCCGGACCGGAGTTTTCATACCAGGCAAGCGTGCTGGCGCCCGTACAGGCGAGGTCCAGCCGGCCGTTACCTGTTAGATCCGCCACCGCGCACGCCGCTGCCGGCATCTTCTCGTCGAGCACACGGCGGGTCCACCTCGCGCCGGAGGCATCGACGGCCGTGTACAGGTAGGTCTGGCCGCCCTTGCCCCGGTAGCCCGCGACGATCTCATCGCGTCCGTCGCCGTCGAAATCGGCCGCGATCAGGGCGTGGCCGCCGTCCAGCGTGTCGTCGATGACAGCGCGCTGCCAGCCGCCGGGTTCCTCCCGATAGACGGCGACCTCGTTGCCATGCCAGGGTTCGATGGCGCAGACGAACTTCGCCTTCCCGAGGTGGCCGGCGGCGACATCGCTGGAGCCGCCCTTGGGACGCGGATTGGGATTCCCCTTCCCGATCGGCGTCTTGATCCACTTGCCGTCGCGGCCCAGCTTGAGGAGTACGATGCCGTCGAAGCTGGCCGTGAGGACCTCGTGCCGGCCGTCGCCGTCCCAATCGACGATAGCGATACCATGGAGAACGCCGTCGAAATCGTCGAGAATGGTCTCGCGCTTCCAATCGCCCGGCCGGTAGTACACCAGGGGAACGCGCTCTTTGTAGTCCGGCGACGCCGAGGCCGCGTTAGCCAGAGGCGCGTTCACGGCGACCTTCCGGCCGGAGCCGTCGAAATCGGCGAAACGGATGCGATGCGAGGTAGGCAGGCGGTCGATTTCTTTGACGGACCACGGCTCACGGGGGTCCTTGCCCGCTTCCAGGACGTGGACGACGCCGGCGCTCTTGGCCGGTTCCATGGAGAAGCCCGACGCCAGAACGATTAGCGGCGATTCCCCCGGCCCACGGTCCAGGAAGTCCAGGTTGATGGGCCCGTTCAGCCCGGCGGCAATCAGACGCCGCTCCCAGGTGGGGTTCTCAAACCAGTAGAGTTCCTTGGTGTACTGCGCCAGACCGATCAGGTCTGTCCGGCCGTCGCGGTTCACGTCGGCGGCGACCACTTGGTAGGCGCCCTTCAGGTCCTCGGCGATGACGTGCGGTTTGAAGGCAGTCTGCGCGGAGCAAGCCATAGCTGCAATCAGCAGAATGATTAACAACATAATGCAAAAACGAAGCCAACCGTTGAATCAAAAACAAAACGGGGCGGGCCGCCATGACCCGCCCCTGAATTGGTACGCCGATCCGTTCGGCTACACCTTAACCGCACTGCGAAGCGCGGCATCCCAGGGAGCCCGGTAGTGCGGAGTGCACATGGCGGCGGCTTCCTTGTCGCCGATGACGACTTCCTTGTCGGGATCCCACTGGATCATCCTTCCGCCCAGGCGAAGCGACATGTTGCCCAGGTTGCAGATGATCGCGGTGCGGTGGCCGATTTCCACGTCGCAGAACGGCTTGTTGCGCGTGCGGATGCAATCGACGAAGTCGCGGTGATTGAGGTACATCGACTCCTCGCCGGAGAACTCCGCCGGAGCGCGCGACGCGGGTTTCGCAGCGGCCGGAGCCCCGGGGCCGCCTGCCGCACCACGAGCACCGCGAGCGCCACCGGCCGCCGGCATGGCCGTGGGGGCGCCTTCGATCCACGGCACGTTGGGGGTCTGATCGTATACGACGCCGCCGACCGGATGCCCGAGGAATCGCGGAATCTGGTTATGCGGGTTACCGTGCTGTTCGGAGATGACCGTGTTGCTCCCGAGCACCAGGTTGCCCTTGGTCCCCTGAATGACGGAACCGGTCGAGGTACGGAAGGCATTCGCCTCGCGGACGCCGATGGTCATCTGCCACTCGGGGAATTCGTAGATGACATCCTGCCGGTCGGGCGTCTCGCCGTCGTCCTCAAGAACGTAGCGGCCGCCGAGGGCGACAACCTTCTTGGGGCCCTTCACGCCGGTGACCAGGAGCAGCGCTGAGATGCTGTGCGCGCCCAGGTTCGTCAATTGGCCGCCCGAATAGTCCCAGAACCAGCGGAAGTGGTACAGGGCCCGGTGGTTCTGATAGGGCCGCTTCGGCGCGGGGCCGAGCCACATGTCGTAGTCCAGATCGGCCGGCGGGTTTTCGACCGGCGTCTTGCCGAACCCAGGCCAGACGTTGCGCCCGCTGCCACCCATGTTAACCATCTGGATCTTGCCGAGCACGCCGCTCTCGTAGATCTTCTTGGCGACCAGGTGGCTGGGATTGTGGTTGCGCTGGGTGCCGACGACCACGATGCGCTTGTATTTGTCACGGGCCTGAATCATCCACTTGCCCTCGTCGTTGGCGACGGTCAGCGGTTTCTCCACGTAGGAGTCCTTGCCGGCCTGGCTCGCCAGGATCGAGAGCAACGCATGCCAGTGGTCGGGCGTCGCGATGACGACGCCGTGGATGTTCTTGTCCTCATACATCTTCCGGAAATCCTGGTAGCCCTTGCAGTTCGGGTTCTGGGCGTAGGCGACGCCCTCCTCGATGCGGGGCTTATATGTGTCGCAGATGCCCAACACATCGACATCTTTGTAGATCCGGAAGCCATTCAAGTGCTGTTTGCCGATGAGTCCGAAGCCGATCAGCCCAATGCCCACGCGGTCATTGGCGCCTAGAATCCGGCTGTATGACGCCGCTGTTGCGGCCGTCGCCGCGCCGAGAAATACCCGGCGGGTCGCCTGCGTGCTGCTATGATCCTGGGTCACGTAGCGTTTCTCCTTCCCTGAGACTCTAACACCGATCCGGCCCGAGAGGAAGCCTAAAAAACGCAGGCCTACCCGTCGAGCTCGATTTCCTGATGTTGCATGCCCGCGTAAGGGTAGACCGCCACGCGCACGCTCGGGCCCGTGTGCCGCGACTGGAGGATCTTCACAACCTCCTCCCATTTCGACGCGAAGTGCGCCGCCCCTGAATAATTATTCATGAACGTGCGATTCATATACTGCGAGTACACGATCAGCCCGCTTTTGTCGGGCAACGGCCCGTTCACGCGTTGGGCGGCCGTGTGGTAGTAGCTCATGCCCCTCCGGAAGGCCGTCCGATTATTGAGGAAGTGAATCGGGTCGAGCGTCAGCGGGTGTTGAACGATCAGCACTCCGGTGCCGCCCTCTTTGAGCGATAGGCCGATCCAGCGCTGCCCGTGGAACGCCTGGGCGTTCTGCGGGTAGGCGTTGGCGACAACGATGTCGGCGTCCTTGAAAGTTGGGGTGCAATACGTCCTGGCGGCCACGCGCACCGCCGCATGGTGAGCTTCGACGATGTCGCCGGAGACGGCGTGAATGGGCCGGAGTTTCTGGTCGTAGAGAAGCTGCACGCTGAAATCTACCTTGGCCATGCGCGCCGCTTCGATGAGGTCCAGCCGCATCTCATTCTTGAATATGCGCACCGGGCCGGCAGTCTTCGTCTGTTTCAGAAGGACGTTGTGGTTCTGCTCGATGGTGTCGATGTGCGCGAGTCCCGGAAGTACCGCCTTGGCGCCGCCGCCGTAGCCCGCGTCGTAGTGTACCTTGATGCCGCTTAGGGTGATCTTTAGATCCGCGTCCAAGAAAGTCTGGTTAATCGAGACCGGGGTCTTGAAACTCGTGGTGCCGACTTCTTTGCACCCGTAGAAGCAGTTGTGATTGAGCCAGGCGTAGCGGTTGGCCGGCTCTTTGCCAATCTTCTGCTCGACCTCGGTGTGCGTCATGGGCCGGTGCGTGGCGAACGACCCCAGGAACAGAATGCTCTCGTCCTTCACGCCCGCCGCCTTTAACTCGGACAGCACCCATGGCACCAGAAGGTAAGTGGGCGTGGCGCGGGTCAGATCGTCAAATGTGATGGCGACCCTGGTTTTACCGGCCGCCAGTTCCCGCAGCGGCGGAGTCCCGACGGGCTTGCCCATGGCCTGCGCCAATTGCGCGGCGTTAAGCACGGGCGCGCCGTGACCTTTCATGTTCATCACGTTGACGTCCCAGTTGGCTGGGAAATCGAGTCGCTCGTCAAAATTGCCGGCGAACTCGGCGGTTGGGATGACAACGGACTCGGCGGAGCCTTTCAAAGCCGCGACGGTCTTCGCCTGGTAAGGTTCCGCTGCGGCCACCGTACCGATCAGCGGAACCAGACTTGTGCTCGCCAGAAACGACCTCCGGTGAATGTATACCATAGCGGGATTCTCCCCCCCAGAAACACACAAGGCGCCGGCCATCGCTGACCGGCGCCCGTGGTTCACGGCTATGTCTAGAACACGTACTTCAAGCCGAACTGCAACTGCCTCATCGTGCCCGTGCCGCGAATGCGGCCGAAGTCAACGTTCGGCTTGGTCGCATTCGTGCCCCAGGAAACGCCGGGGGCATTCAGGTTCGGATGGTTCGGGAAGTTGAACGCCTCGAAGCGGAACTGGAGGCGGTGCCCCTCGATGATCCGGAAATTCTTGTTCATCGAGAGGTCCCAATTGAACCGGCTCGGAGCGATCAGGCGGTTCCGGGAGATGTTGCCAAAGGTGCCACCCGGAACATAGTAGAACGCAGACTTGTCAAGCCAGGTGTCCGCGTTGCGCTGGCCCTTGGGCAGATAGGGGTCCTTCCCGTTGCTGTTGAGACGCGTGTCGCCGAAACCGCCGGTGCTGGCGGCATCCCAACCGGCCGCGGTGTTGATGACACCGCCGCTTTGCACGGTGAGGATCGTGCCGATTTCCCATCCGCCGATGACCTGCTCAAGAACCGCGTTCGACGGGTCCCACTTTTGCCCGTTGCCGATCGGCAGCGGAGCAACCGTGGACATGGTGAACTTGTGAGGCACGTTGTAGGCCGAGTAGCCGTACTCGCAGTCCAGACAACGGTTGTCCTGCGGCACGATATCGCCGCTGGTACCGCGGATGGCGCTGCCGTTGTCCATGGCCTTGGACCAGGTGTAGCTGCCGTTGAACGACAGCCCGCTGCTCAGGCGATGCGTGTACTTCAGGCCGAGGCCGTTATAGTTGCCGAAGCCCGAACCGACGACGATCTGCTGGAAGCCGTATTCGGGAGCGGGACGGCGAGAAAGCTGGCTCGTCGTGCCGGGAATCGGAGCGTTGCGGTTTTGCAGCATCTGGAGCTTACGATGCTGGTTGCCGTTGTACCCGATCTCGATCGAGGAATCCTTTGTCAGGGTCCGCTGGACGTTGAATAGGTACATCATCGTGTAGGTGGTGCCAACCTCCGGCACGACTCCCCACAGGTACGCCGACTGGGCGCGCACCGGCAGAAGGCTGGCGTCCATGAACGTCGTCCAACTGATGTCCGGCATGCTGCCTTTCGGCGCACCGGACCGGTCCATACGTCCGCCCATGCCGCGGTTCATGTCGAACCGGGAGTTGCCGCTCTCGGCGGAGTAGAAGATGCCGAAGCCGGTGCGGAAGGACCACTTGTCGTTGGGGCTGTAGGCGATACCGAAACGCGGCGCCCAATTGTTCAGGTCGTTGTTGATCAGGCGCTTCCCATACTTCGAGGAATTCCGGACGCCGTTGATGGGGGCGTCCTTCGGCCCGCCGATCGAAGTCAGGTCCGTGATGTAACGGAAGGCACGTCCCTCGTAGAAGTCCCCATCACCGATGCGCACCGCGACCGGATGGGCATCCGGGTTCGGATCGTTCGGAATGTTGGAGAAGATCTTCTGCTGGGAGTTGACCATGGTTTGCGTCTTGTCGTCGTAGGGCTGGAAGAACTCCCAACGCAGGCCCACGTTCAACGTCAGTTTCGGGCTCACGCGGAACACGTCGTCGATGTAGCCGGCGACGCTGCTGGAGCGGAACTTCGACTCCGCCAGAGCCAGAGCCACTTCCGCGCGCGACAGGTAAGCCAGCATGAACTCGGCGAAACCGTCACCGACATACCGGTTGTCCACGGTGAAACGTCCGCGCGGAAACTCGTTGCCAATCTGGTCATAGACGTCGAAGCGATACTCGCCACCCATGCGGAGCGAGTGCTTGCCGCGAATCCACGAGAAGTTATCGAGCCCCTGGTAGATCCGGTTGTCGATGACGAAGGGCCCGTTGACGCTGTTGCCGAACCCGCTGTAGGGCGAGATCATGCTGATGGTCGGGATACCCCAGCTCGCAGGCGGTTCGGTCGGCATCGGCAGCCCCAACTCCTTAACGACGTTGCGAACGCCGCCGAGTTCGTTACCGATCTCGTTGTACATCACGTTCGCACCGAACCGGGCTTCGTTCACCTTGGTCGGCGAAAGAACGCGGGTATTGGAAATCATGTACTGCTTGGCCCGCGTGATCAGCGTGCTGCCCTGCAACGGGAGGCTCGTGTTTAGCTGATTCTCATCGGTCCAGCTAAAGCGCCCAAACCACTGGGAGCCGGTGCTCTCGTTGAAATCGATGCGCGCCGTCAATTGGTCTTTATCGGTATTGTTCCTGGTCGCCTGCTGGTAGTTCCGGTTCAGAGCCGCACCCGCCAGGTTGGGAAGCGGGTAGAACTCAAGGAACTTCTTCGAGGTCTCGTTGAACCGGGACACGGGAATCTGTTTGCCCGGGAACGGCGCACCGGTGGTCGGGTCGAGCAGGCTCGCCGTGGTCGACCTGGTGAAATCGCCCGTGCGCATTTCGGAGAACGGCGTCGTCCAGTAGCCAACGGAGTTGCGCCGTTCCTTGAAGCCTTCCCAGTTGACCATGAAGAACAGCTTGTCCTTGCCGTTGTAAACCTTGGGAATCCACACCGGACCGCCCAGGGTGAACCCGTACTGGTTCCACTTGAACGGCGGATTGGAGGGTTTCACGGCGCCGGCATCGTAGAAGAAATAGGGCTCGGCGTCCAGTTTGTAGTTGCGAAGGAACTCATACATCGTGCCGTGGTAGGCGTTGGTGCCGGGCTTGGTCGACACGTTGATCTGCGTGGCCGAACGCCCGAACTCCGCCGGGTAGATGCCGCTCTGGACCTTGAATTCCTGGAGCGCGTCTACTGACGGGAGAACGATGTAGAGGTTGAAGTTCACGTCGGTGTTGGCGATGCCGTCCAACGTGTAGTTGTTGAATACACCCCGCATGCCCGCAACCGAAATATTCTGATTAGTGCGGGTCCCACCCTGACGTCCACCAGCCTGTCCCGGCGTGCCGAAATCGGCGGTCACGTTGGGCGCCAGCGTTGCCAATTGAAGGAAGTTGCGGCCGTTTAGGGGCAACTCGACGATACGCCTCTCTTCGATAACCGACCCGACGGTAGCGTTGTCGGTGGTCAACAGCGCCGCCGACGCGCTCACCTCGATCGACTCGGATGTCTGCCCCACCTGAAGCGCAAAGTCCACGCGCGCCGTCTGCTGGACCTGCAACTCCAGCTTGCTGGTGGCGGACCGGAAACCGGCCGTTTCCACCCGGACTTCGTAGGGTCCGGGAACCAACGCGGGGAAGGCGTAAAAAAAAAAAAAAAAAAAAAAAAAAAAAAAAAAAAAAAAAAAAAAAAAAAAA
>CAZVIK010000038.1:0-3101 GCA_964627045.1 uncultured Solibacteraceae bacterium
GGTATCTTTCCAGAGTCTCGGATAGCTCGCTCATCGAGTAGGTCCCCTCGCTTCATCTTGGCAGATCCCGCCGTTCACTTGAGGCGGCGGATGACGGTGCGCACCACTCCCTGAACCGGCGAGCGCCAGGGCATTGGTGGCTCACGGCCGGAGGCGGGTTCGGCCCGGAGAAGGGGCCTGCCCGCGACGCGCACCAGGCGCCGCAACGCGGCCCTCCCATCCACTTCGGCCACCACCAACTGCCCGGCGCGCGGGCGGGCCGACGGCTCGACCACAGCCAGGTCGCCGTCGAAGATCCCCGCGCCGCTCATCGAGCCGCCGGATACCGGCAGCGCGTAGCATCCGGCGTCCGGGCGGAATCCCAGGCAGCCTTCGTCCAATGTCAGGCAGCCTGATGGCGCGGATGTGCCGCCCGAACCGGCGCCGGGCGGGGGCGGCGTCTTATAGACGGGAATGTCAAACGCTTCCCGCTTCAGGGATGCCAGCGGCCCGGTGACGTCGATCTGCCGCGAGCCGCGCCTGGCGCGCCGGATCAGACCCTTGGATTCCAGCGCCAGCAAGTGCCCGGCAACCCCGTTCGGGCTGCGGATGCCGAAGGCCCGCTGCAACTCCGGGATCGAGGGGGAACACCCGTTGGCGCGCCGGAACTCCACGATGTAGTCGAAGATGGCCGCCTGTCTGGCCGTGAGCATGGTACTATAAGTGTTTACACAAGCCGCGCGCTATGTCAACGCCGACGCTTTTCGCTCCGCCGCCCACGTTCGACCGCGCGAGGCTGGCCCGCGCGCTGGCCGCACTGGCCTCCCGCGGCGTCCTGGTGGGAACCAGTTCCTGGAAGTACGCCGGCTGGTTGGGGCAGATCTACACACGGGAGCGATACCTGACGCGCGGCAAGTTCTCCCAGCGGCTTTTCGAGTCTACCTGCCTGGCCGAGTACGCCGAGACATTCCCGGCCGTCTGCGGCGACTTCTCTTTTTACCAGTTCCCCTCGCCCGAGAACTGGCGGCGTCTGTTTGCCTCGGCGCCGGCCACGCTCCAACACGCCTTCAAGGTTCCCGAGAACATCACCGTGAAGACCTACCCATCGCATGCGCGTTACGGCGCCCGCGCGGGCCTGGAGAACCCGTCGTTTCTGGACGCCGCGTTGTTCGCCGATGCGTTCCTTTCGCCGCTGGAACCCTACCGGCGGCAGGTGGCGGTGCTGATCTTCGAATTCGGAACGTTCTCCAAGGCCGCCTACCCCGAGCCGGCCGGATCCGTCGGAGACCTGGACCGTTTCCTCGCTTCACTGCCGGAGGGCTGGCGTTACGCGGTGGAGATTCGCAACCGTGAATACCTGCGGTCCGAGTACTTCGCCTGTCTGCGCGCCCACGGGGTGGCGCACGTGTTCAACGCCTGGACGCGCATGCCGGAGTTGCGGGCGCAGCTTGCGATTCCCGAGGCTTGCACCTCCGGCTTCACCGTGTGCCGGGCCCTTCTCAGCCAGGGCCGCGCCTACGAACAGGCGGTAAAGACCTTCGAGCCCTACGAGCGGGTGCAGCAGGTGAACGAGCCGGCGCGCGAGGCGCTGCGCGATTTGATCGAGAGGGCTCAGCGGGCGGGAGAGCCGGCGTTTGTCTTCGTCAACAACCGGCTGGAAGGCAATGCGCCACAGACCATCGAAGCGGTCGTGGTGGGGGACTGATGCACCTCTCAGCGAGGCCGATACGCTCGCCGCAGCCGGCCGGCCGCGTTTGGGAGAATCGGTTAAAGAAATGCATTGGCGCTTCACGTGCGGATCGCGACGGGGTGAAATCTTGTGCCGCCCCTAGCTCAGCCGGGCCGCGTGTGCGGGGACAGACAGAAGGTCATCGTCGTCATGCCCGCCTACAACGCCGCCAAGACGTTGCGCATGACCTACGCCGACCTGCCCCAGCACAAGGTGGATCTGGTCATTCTCGTCGATGATGCCAGCCAGGACGATACCGCGCGCATCGCCCGCGAACTCGGGCTGGAACTGTTCGTACACAACCGCAACTACGGCTATGGAGCGAACCAAAAGACCTGCTACCGCGAAGCGCTCAAGGCGGGCGCCACGATCGTCGTTATGGTTCATCCCGACTACCAGTACGACCCGCGCCTGTTGCCCGAGGTGATCCGGCCGGTCGAAGAGGGGCGGGCCGACGTCGTGCTGGGCTCGCGTCTCCTGGGCGGGAGCCCTGTGAAACAGGGCATGCCCTGGTGGAAGTACGGCGGGAATCGCTTCCTCACCGCGATCGAAAACCGGGTATTCGGCCTCAAGCTGTCGGAGTATCACACCGGATACCGGGCCTTCAGCCGCTACGCGCTCGAAAGCGTCAGTCTGGAGACCAACTCGGACAGTTTCATTTTCGACCAGGAGATTATCGCGCAGTTGGTCCAGCGCCACGCGCGGATCGTCGAGGTTCCGGTTCCGACGCGGTATTTCCCGGAGGCGTCCTCGGCCAGTCTCGTGCAGAGCGCGGTGTACGGCTTGTCCATTTTGTGGCTGCTAGCGCGCTTCGTTCTGCACCGTCACGGGATCGTCCGGCAGCGCCAGTTCGAGGGACTGCAAGACCGCTACAGGGGTGTGGCGGACCGGGCGTGAGCGCCCTCTCGCCTACTGGAAGCGGAATCGCCGCGCGGCCAGCCACCCGGCGAGCAACGCGGCCGCCGTCAGCACCGCCAGGTGGGGCGTCACCGCGCCCGCTGGATCGCCGAAGCTCACCAGCCGGTGCAAGGCGTCCATCACCCAACCGGTCGGGAAGACCATTGCGAAGGACTGGGCCCAGCGCGGGGTGACCTCGATCGGCCACCAGCAGCCGCCAAGCGCCGCCATGATATTGGACGCCAGCACGCCAGTGGCAATGGCCTGCCCGAGGGTTCGCGCCATCGCGCCGACCAGCACGCTGAGGGACACGCACAGCGCCGCGTAGGCCGCGAGAATCAGCGCGATCATCCACAGGTTAGGGCCCCAGTCCATGCGGAACAGGACCGCGCCGGCGGTCATGGCGATGCCGTTTTAAAAAAACCCACCCCCATGGCGCCCCCCCAATTCCCCCCCCCAAGGCGCCCGCGGGAAATGGGGGTAAACCCCCCCATGA
>CAZVIK010000038.1:3111-24735 GCA_964627045.1 uncultured Solibacteraceae bacterium
ATGCGCGCGCCCCACTTGCCCGCCACCACGGCGCCGCGGCTCATGGGCGTCGAAGCCAGCCTTCGCAGTACACCCTGTTCGCGTTCGATCACCAGCCAGACCGAGCCGGCGTTGAACATTGTCATCAGGATGAACATCACCATGGTCCCGGGTACCGCCTGCTCGAAGCCGCTTGGCGCGAAGGTGCGGCGGCCCGCCGTGCTCACTTCCACGCTCAAGTTCCGGGGCCGCGCCGCCACCGCGTTGAGCGACTCCCGGGTGACGGGGCTACCGTCGCCTGCCACCACGATGAGATCGGCGAGGACCGTATAGACGGCCTTGGAGGCCCGCACCTGGTCGTAGCTGTTGTCCAAACCCTCGCCGGAGCGAACGAATTCCACCTTCATCGCCTTGCCGGCGAGGACGTTTCCGGTAAAGCCCGCGGGGATCTTCAGCCGTCGCGTGTAGCGGGCCAGTTCGGCGTCGCTCGCGACGCGTACGGTGCGGTAGCCCTGTTTGCCGAGCCGTTCGATCAGCAAGTCCGCCAGGTATCCCCCGTCGGCTGGAGCCAGCACGGCGAAGGCGGGAAGGCCGGTGGCGCGGGGCGAAAAGCCGCCGGTGGCGTTACCGAGGAAAAAGAAGAAGACCAGCGGCATGATGAACGCCCAGATCCAGACCATCCGGCTGCGGAACAGCAGACCGGCATCGGCCCGCGTCAGGTACCAGGCGTCACGCCACATTTCGATTCCTCATACCGCGAACCCGCGCCGCAAGCGCCACGCGACCAGGACGAAGACCAGAGCGGCGGCGGCCAGGGCCGCGCCGAACACGCCCGCCACGCGCGCGGCCTCCAAAGACCCTTCCATCAGCGCGCCGAACTGCGTAACGGCCCATCCGTTGGGGGTCCAGCGGCCCACGGCGCCCATCCACTTCGGCAGCACCTCGAAGGGGAAAAACGTTCCGCCCAGCATCGCCAACGGGAACATGACGAGGTTGGCGATAATGCTGGCGGCGCGTTCGGAGGGGGCCAGCAACGCCAGAAGCTGAAACACCAGATAGAGGCCCACGGCGGCCGTCATCACGAAGACCACGCCGAGGGCGATTCGCCAGGCGGCGGCCGATTCCACGCGGCTGGCGATGGCGAGGCCGAGCACTGCCGTGACGCCTGCCACGGCCGCCAACGCCATGCACCTGCCGAGCAGAAACCCCTCGACGCGGGCGGGCGTCGAGAGCAGGCGTTGCAGCGTGCCCTGACGCCGCTCTTTCCACACCTCCCCGCTGAAACCGAGCCCCAGGAACATCACGCCGAGCAGGATCATGCCGCGCAACAGCGAGGCGGCGAAGGTGTCCCGCCCGGCGTCGGGCGGCTTGGGAGGGGTGGCGTCCACCAGGTCGATGCGAAGCGGGTCCAGATAAGCCGAAATCGCCGTACCCAGACGGTTGAACGCGACGGCGGTTTCGGCCACCGTCGCGTCGGCCGGCGCCCTCCCGGCGGTGAACGTGCGCAAACGGTCTCCGGCGAGCGCTTGGAGGTAGAATCCCGCCTCCGGCAGCAGCGCTACGACCTCCTCAATGATGTCCGGCAGAATGGTCTGCGAGGGGTTCTTGATTAGGGCCAGCTTGGTGGGTGTCCCTTCCAGCACGGCGGTTCCGAACCCCTTCGGAATGTGCAGGAGCGCGGACGCCTTCCCGAGGTTCATGCGCTTGCGGCCGTCGGCGAGATCGACCTTTTCGACGGTGATCATCTCGGCGAGCGGCCCCTGGCCGAAGGCCATCGAGAGAAGGGAACTGACGAACGATTCGTCTTCGTCGGCAAGCAGCAGCGTTCCTTTTGGCGTGACGGTTTCGCCGCCGAAGATCACCATCATCAGGAGGCCGGCGAACAGCGGCACCCCGATCCAGGTCGCCAGCATGAAGGGATCCCGCCTGAGGCGGCGCAACTCGCGAACGGTACTGGCCCAAGCGAATCGCATGGCTACTCGCGCAGTTCGCGGCCGGTCAGCTTGATGAACAGGCTTTCCAGGCTGGGTTGGGTCAGGGTCGTCCCGCGAACCTCCGCGCCGGCGCGGGCCAACGCGGCGAAGATGGCCGGCAGCCGGTGCGACGCTCCCGGCAGCGACAGCGCCAGCAGGCCGTCGCCGGCTTCCGTGATCTCGATATTCCCTTCGGCCTGGATCTCTCGGCGCACGGCTTCGGCCGGAAATACACCCTGGAATCGCAGCAGGTCGCGCTCGCCCAGCATGGCCCGCAGTTCTCCCAGCGTCCCTTGGGCGATGATGCGGCCGTGGTCGATGACCGCGAGGCGGTCGCACAGTTCCTCGGCTTCCTGGAGATAGTGCGAAGTGTAGAGCACGCAGGCGCCCGCTTGCGCCTGATTGCGGACCAGGTCGAGGAGATGGCGGCGGCTCTGCGGATCGACGCCCACGGTGGGTTCGTCCAGCAACAGCACCTTCGGACGATGAAGGATCCCGCAAGCGAAATTCAAGCGGCGCTTCATGCCGCCGCTGAAACGCTTCACCGGCTCTTTGGCGCGGTCCTGGAGTCCGGCGAGGGCGAGTACCTCCTGGACGCGGGTGCGCCGTTCCGGGTTCCGCATGCCCTGTGCGCCGCCCCAGTAATCCAGGTTTTCGCGGGCCGAGAGGTCCTCAAAGAGCGCGATCTCTTGCGGGACCACTCCGATCGAGGCGCGCGCGGCGCGGCCGTCAATCACGACGTCGTGCCCCATGACCCGGATCGTACCGGAAGCCGGGGTCACCAGGCCGCAGACACAGTTGATGGTGGTGGTCTTGCCGGCCCCGTTGGGGCCGAGCAGCCCGAAGATCTCTCCGGGCCGCGCCGTGAAGGAAACGTCGCTGACGGCTGTGACGTCGCCATACGTCTTGCGCAGACGGTCGATCTCGATCAAGCGGGCGGTCCCTCCCCGGGCCGGCATTCGTATCCGTGGGCGGCGATCTCGGTCCACACCACCTCGGCGGCGTGGCCGTTCAATTCAAAGATCTGACGCACGAGGTCGCAAACCGTCTCGTACCCGCGCTGAAAAAAAACGAGGACCGACGGCCCGGCGCCGCTCAAGGCGCATCCGAGCAGCCCCGGTGCGCGCAATTGCAGTATCTCCTCCAGTCCCGGCACCAGCTTCACACGGTAAGGCTGGTGAATGCGGTCTTCCAGGGCCGCCGGGAAGGCGTGTGCCGAGGCCGTGGCCAGAGCCGCGATCAGCAGCGCGCTGCGCTGGATATTGAAAACCGCGTCCTGCCGGGAGTAGCCGTCGGGAAGCACGGCGCGTGCCTCCACGGTCGGCAGAATGAAGTCGGGCACCACCACGGCCACGCCGAATTTGTTGGGAAGCTCCAGGCGCACGGCGCGCGCCACCCCGCCGGAATCCAGGGCGCTGGCGACAATGGAGCCGAGCACGCAGGCCGAAACGTTGTCCGGATGCCCTTCGATTTGCGCCGCCTCGTCCAGGATGCGCGCGGGCTTCCAGTGGAGGCCGAGCAGATGATCGGCGATGACCACGCCCGCCGTCAGCGCCGCCGCGCTGGAACCGAGCCCTTTGCCGATAGGAATCTGGTTGTCGATCACCAGTTCCACCGGAGGCAGGTCACTGTGGGTGTCGGCGGCCACGGCGAGTGCCGTCTGCCAGATCAAGTTATCTTCGCCGGTGGAGACCATATCGGCATCGCGGCCCCGCGCGGTGATTCGCAGCCGGTCGCTGGGGCGAAACCAGCAGGTCAGGTACACTCCTAGCGCCAGGCCCAGCGCGTCGAAGCCGGGACCGAGATTGGCGCTGGAAGCCGGGATGCGTACCGCCGTCCAGGAGGCGTTCAAGCACCCACCTCCACCGGGCCGCCCTCGCGGCAGGAGCGGTAGACCGCTGCGACGAACTCCAGCGCGCGGCATCCTTCCTCCCCCGCCACCAGCGGCTTCCGCCCGTCGCGGATGGCCTCGCCGAAATCGAGGAACTGGCGTTCAAAGGGGGTGAGCGGGATCGCCATCGGGTCCGAGGCGCCCGACATCACGCTGGAGGCCAGCGGCGGCGCTTCCCCAGCGTCGTTGTCGACGTCCCACGTGGTGAGCTTGTCGCCGGAGATGACGGCCGTGCCCCGGGTGCCGTGAATCTCGATGCGCTCTGTGTAGCCCGGCCAAATCGAAGTGGACGCCTGAATCACGCCTGTGGCGCCGCTGCCGTACTGGATCAATGCGGATACCACGTCTTCCGATTCGATCCGGTGCGTGGCCGCCAACTGCCACATTCCCATCACGCGCCGCGCGGCGCCGGCGAACCACAGCAGCAGATCCACCTGGTGGATCGCCTGGTTGATCAGCGCCCCGCCGCCCTCGACGGCCCAGCTTCCCTTGATCGGCCGCGAGTAATATTCGTCCGAGCGGTGCCACTTCACGTAGGCGTCGGCCTGCACGATCCGGCCGAGCCGCCCTTCAGCCAGCGCCTTGGACAGAAACAGGCTGGCGTCGTCGAAGCGGTGTTGGCTGACCACGCCGAGCCGGATGCCCGCCAGCCGCGCCGTCTCCACCATCTGGCGCGCCGTTTCGACCGTCGTGGCGATCGGCTTTTGGACCTGAATGTGTTTGCCCGCGCGGGCGCAGGCTTCCAGAGGCTCCAGGCGGAAGTCGGGGAAGGTGCATACGTCGACGAAATCCACTTCGGCGTCGCTGCAAACCTCTTCGTAGCCCGGCACGAAGCGCGCGCCGCAGCGCTCGGCGAACGCCCGGCCCGTCCGCTCGTCTGCATCGGTGCAGACCGTTACCCGGTAGCCGATATTCCGGTAGGCCGCTGCGTGCTTCTGCGCGATTGCACCGGTCCCGATGATGCCAACCCTCACGACGGCATTCTCCTTTTGAATCTCGAAGTATACCGTAGGCCGGTGTGTCGCCTCGCGCCTAGCGCCGGCGCGCGGCTAGAGTCCGTTCTCGCTGCCGCAGATGAAGACTTCGATGCCCATGCCGCGGAACATGGCCGCCTTGGCGGCCAGGGCGAGGTTCGCCCCCTCGGCGTCCGGCGCGTACGCGACCTGGATGTGATTCGCCTTGTGCCGTCCCATGAACTGATCGCGCGAAACGCCGTAGGTGATGGCGTGCATCATCGGCCATTGTGGCGTCGTGATCCGCCCGCGCCGCCGGCTTTCTTCGAGCGGGAGCGCCACGGCGCGGCCCCGCCCCATATCTGCCTTCAGTGCGTCGCCTTCCACGAAGATGCGGCTCCAGACGATCTCGCCGGGCTTACTTACCCCCGCCACCGTTCCGCCGCCCGACGGGAAGTACATGTGAGGCTGGCGATAACTGGTGGCGCCGCCATAGCCGCCCTCCAGGTGGTTGGGCGGGACCGCGCCGGAGATCTCGAACACCCAGACGAACTGCTCCCGGCCGTCGATCTCGTAGTTCTCCCCGTAGCGCACGTCGTGCAGCGTGGTCTCAGGGTCGAATCCCAGCCGCCGCCAGATCCGATTTGTCGCCAGCGCGTCCAGCCCGGCGCACTCGTCGACTTCGTTGAAGTGCGGCAGCGCCTGGCCCTCGTACAGGATGCGGCCGGTGGCCGGGTCCACGACCGGCGGACGCTCCACGTTGTTTAGCAGTCCTTCCACAAGGTCGGAGGCCGGCGCCAGGTCCTTCAATCCCTGCTGGTACTGGATACCGATGGTGTCGCAGCCGAAACGGTCCGCGATGCGAAGCGCGGCGATGTACATCTTGCACTGGCCCAGAATCTGCGCCTCGGTCAGATCCAGTTCGTGATCCGTGCCGGTGACGAACCGCATCCCGCGAAGCTCCAGCCATGAGTACACGGCGCGGGCTTCCTCCTCCGGCACGGTCAGCATCTCGGCGTAGAGCGCCGACTGGCTTAGGCGCTCCTTGAATACGCCCGTGCCGTGCAGCAGCGCGTCGGGGATGATGGCGTTGTACATCCCCATGCAGCCTTCGTCGAAGATCCCCATGATCGCCTTTTCGCGGCGGAGTTCTTCGGCAAGCTGGCCGCCCAGTTCTTCGGCCGCCGGCGGCAAGGCGATCCCGCCGAGCGGACGCACGTGGCTGGAATCGTGGACCACCGGCGCGTCGTTGAGCCAACGGCGCAGCCCGGAGAGGAAGTATTCGTCGGTGAACTCCTCGCTCCACAGAGTGCTGTAGGGAACGCCTGCCTTCGTGAGGCACCCGTTCAGGTTCAACATGCCCACCAGGCCCGGCCATTCGCCGCTCCAGTTGGCGATGGTGAGGATGGGCCCGCAGTGGGTCCACAGCCCCGGCAACACGTGGTGGCTGTACTGCCAGACGGCCTCGGCGACGATCAGCGGCGATTGCGGCGAAATCTGCCGGAACACCTCCATGCCGTGCTTCTGGGAATCGATGAAACCGTGGCCTTTTTCGGGGATGAAGCGGTGGCCGCGGCGCACGTCTCCGCCCTCGCGGCGCACCGCGGCGTAGACCGCCTCCTCCATTTTCTGCTGGGCGGGCCAGCATTCGCGGTTGGCGGAGTCGCGCAGATCTCCGCTGGCGACCAGGATGACCGGTTCGAACATGCAGATCATTCTGCCACAGCTAGACCAGATCCAGCGGCAGATTCGCGTCCCCGGCGGCGCAGCCCTCGCGGGCGAAGGAGACCACCAGCCCCAGTTCGCGCCGGTCGCCCTCCGTGGGCGGGACGGTCTTGTCCACTTCGAACTCGATTTCGGCGGCTGTGCCGGTCATGGCGCCCGCTGGGATGGGCTGCTGGTAACGGCACTCCCCGCCTTCGGCGTAAACCTGCGGCGGAAGCCGATGCCCGTTCAGTCTGGCGCTGAGCGTGACGGGGCCGAGTTCGGGCGGAAGAAAGAAGTCGAAGGTCAGCATGTCGCAGCGGCCAGGCTGCGGGGCCTCCAGCCGCGCCGAGAACCGCCGCATGGTCCAGCGGAAATGACCCGCCTCCATGGGATGCCAGCCGTCCAATAGCGCCACCGTCCATTGACGGTCGAACAGCGGGCTGCGCAGCAGGCAGAAGGCGCGCTGATCGCCCTTGGCGCTCACCGGGTCGGAGCCTTTCTGGCACCCGGTGGTGAGGTAGTCGCAGATCTCCCAACCGGTGCGCTTCAGGATGCGGCGCAGACCGGCCTCCGAGAAGATCCAGAAATTGGTGGGGTCGTTGTTGGTCTCGAACTCATCCACCAGGTAGGCGACCGGCAGTTCGCTCACGTCGGTCTTTCCATCGGGGGAAACGCCGGCCACCCGCGTGCTGAGCAGGCAGTAATGTGCCGACCGCGCCATCTTCTCCAGCAGGTAGTAGGGGTTTTTCAAGTGGTAAAGAACCCCGAGGCAAAGGGCCAGTCCGTAGCCGCTCTGCGGCAGGGCGAACTGCTCGTCGAGGTTGACTTCGAAGGTCTCGACCTTGGAGTCCAACGCCCGTTTAAGCGCCGCGACGCCTCGCATCTGGTTGAAGTTCGACGCCGAGTAGTCCAGCGCGTGCACGCGGCAGCCGAGCGAGTCGAAGAGAAACGAGAGATCGCCGTCGCCGCAGCCGATGTCCAACACCGGGCGTGGCCCGGCGAGCGCCAGCAGATCCCGGTGCCCGGCCGTCAGCATTGCGTCCAACACCGAAAACACCAGCAGCGTGTCGTAGGGATACCAGGCCAGGTCGGCTCCGCCCAGCTTCTTCTTTAGCTTGTTCAGCTTGACGCGGAACTCGCCCGCGCGGCGGCGCATCTCTTCCAGGCTCATCGGGCTCATGTGTCGCAAGAGCCAGTATAGCGGGCCCTCCGGCGCGAGCCCCGGCGGCCGCCTCCCACCGCGCCACCATGCACGGCGCGCATGCTATCGTTGGAAGTTGTGTCGTCGCCGTTAAATTTCCACCTGGAGCACTATGAGGGACCCCTCGATCTGCTGCTGGACCTGATCCGCAAGCAGGAGATCGATATCTACGACATCCCCATCGCCTCCATCACCGCCCAGTACCTGGAATACATGCAGCGCGCGCTGGCCACCGACGTCGAACTGGGCGCGGAATTTGTCTACATGGCGGCGACGCTGATTCATATCAAGTCGCGTATGTTGCTCCCGCGCGACCCGGCGCTTGAGGAGATCGCTCCGGAAGAGGACCCCCGCCTGGAGCTGGTGGAGCGCCTGTTGGAGCATGAGCGGTTCAAGAGCGCCGCCGAGATGTTGCAACAAAAGCTGCTGGTCGAGGAGAACGTCTGGTCCAACCCCCAGATCCACGCCTTTCTGGACGAAAGCGAGACTCCGGAGCTGGCCGTGAGCCTGTTCGATCTGGTGAAGACCTTCCAACAGGTGCTGGACCGGGCCAAGAATCGCCCCATCTACGAGATCGAGAAGGAAGAGATCGGCGTCCCGGACATGATACAGGCGCTGCGCGGTATGCTCGAAAGTCTGCCGTCCAAGGAGTCGCTGTCGTTTGTGGAGTTGCTCGAACGGCAGCGCAGCCGGCGCGCCATGGTGGTGCTGTTCCTGGCGATCCTGGAAATGGTGAAGTTGCAGGCCATCACCTTGAGCCAGCGCGACGTTTTCGGCGACATCGCCATCCGCCGGCATAGCCGCTACGGCGAGGTGTTCTCCTCCGATGAGGCGCTGGCCGCCATCGAAAAGGGCTATCAATAGCGTTGATGAATTACGACGAGAGCATCGTTCCGGAAGAGACGCCGCAAGTGACCGCCGAGCAGTTGGCGTTGGAGCCGCCACCGGAGGCCTCCGACACGGCCGGCGAGCGGTTGCGGGCCATTCTGGAGGCCATCGTCTACGTGACCGACGAGCCGCTGACCGCGGATCAGATCGCCGATGCGCTCGGGGAACCGCGGGCGCGCGTGGCGCAGGTACTCGAAGCCATCGTGGCCGAATTCAGCCTTCCGCATCACGGGCTCACGGTCCGCGAGGTGGCCGGTGGCTACAAAATGTCCACCAAGCCCGAGCATCACGACGCCATCCGCGCCTTCGTGAAGCGATTGCAGGCGCCGTTGAAACTGTCGATGGCCGCGCTGGAGACTCTGGCCGTGGTGGCCTACAAGCAGCCCGTGACCGCGCCGGAGATCATGGAGATCCGCGGCGTCCAGGGCGCCGGAGTCCTTAAGACCCTGCTCGACCGAAAGCTCATCGCCACCGCCGGCCGCAAGAACGTGATTGGCAAGCCGATCCTCTACAAAACCACCAAGGACTTCCTGGTTCAATTCGGCCTGAAGGAGATCAGCGAGCTGCCGACACTGAAGGAGTTCGAAGAACTCCGCCACATGGCCTTGGGAGACGAGCCCGCCGATTTGACGCCGCCTTCGCCGGGTGCGGAACCCGCCGCCACCGATGCGGAACCCGGGGGCGAGCCGGTGCCGGAAATGGAAGTCGAACTGGGGCCGGAGCCGGAAACCGAATCGCAGCCCCAGCCCGCCGCCGAGGAGTGATGGCCGAAGAGCGTCTCCAGAAGATCCTCGCGCGCGCCGGTGTTACCAGCCGGCGGAAGGCCGAGGACTTGATTCTCGCCGGGCGCGTCGCCGTGAACGGAGCGGTGGTTGACCGCCTGGGGAGCAAGGCCGATTTCGACCGGGACCACATCAAGCTCGACGGGCGTCTGTTGCGGCCCCCGCGCCGGTTGGTCTACGTCGCGCTCTACAAGCCCGTCGGAGTGGTGACGACGGCGCACGACCCCGAGGGCCGCCAGACCGTCCTGGATCTGGTGCGCGGCTTGAAGGTCCGGGTGTTTCCGGTGGGACGCTTGGATTATCACAGCGAGGGCCTGTTGCTTTTGACCAACGACGGGGAGTTTGCCAACCGGATCACCTCTGCCTCCAGCCACGTGCCGAAGACCTACTTGGCGAAGGTCACCGGCGCGCTGACCCCGGAGCAGGAGGCGGCGTTCCGGGAGGGAATCCCCATGCACGGGCGCCGTACCGCGCCGGCCGGCTTGCGGTTGTCCCGGCGCGGGGAAAACCCTTGGTACGAAGTGCGTCTCATTGAGGGCCGGCAGAACCAGGTGCGCATCATGTTCAAGCACTTTGGGCTGTTGGTGGAGAAGCTGAAGCGGACGCGAATCGGGCATCTCGAATTGGGACGGCTCAGTCCCGGCGACTTCCGGTTTCTCACGCCCGCCGAAGTGGAACGATTCAAGAGTCCTGCGGAGAAAGCCCATGCCTGAGGCCGGCCTCATTCGGGAGTTGCTGCAATCCTCGCGGGTCATCGCGGTAGTGGGTCTGTCCGGAAACCGGCGGCGCCCCCGCCACGGCGTTTCCGAGTACATGCAGCAGGCCGGGTATCGCATCATTCCGGTGAACCCGAACGAGTCCGAAGTGCTCGGCGAACGCTGCTACGCCACGCTCGCCGATGTCCCCGAGCCCATCGACATCGTCGACATTTTCCGGCGGCCCGAGTTTGTGCCGGCAATCGTGGAAGAGGCGATCCGCGTCGGCGCCAAGGCCGTCTGGATGCAGGAAGGCGTGATCCATGAAGACGCGGCGGCCAGGGCTCGCGCCGCCGGGCTGAGCGTGATCATGGACCGCTGCATTCTGAAGGAACACCGCCGGTTCTTCCGTTGAATGGCGCGGTCGCGGACGGGTGTCAGTGCAACCCGCGCTGCTTCAGGTAGGCGAGGAGCGCCGCTGGGTCGTCCGTGATTATGGCGTCAACGCCCGCCGCCACCAGGCGGTCCCAATCGGCGCTGGTGTTGGCGGTCCACGGAACCACCTGCAACCCGGCATCGTGGGCCGCGCGGACCTGTTCCGGAGTCACCAGCGACTTTTCCGGCGCCGCGATCGGCGCTCCCACCTCGCGCGCCATCGCCACCCAGTCCCGCGGGGGGCCGGTGTAGAGCGTAGCCAGGCGAAGCGCGGGGTCCAGCTTTTTCATTGCCGTAAGCGTGCGGAAGTCGAACGACTGCACGATCACGCGGCCCTCCAGTTTGTGGTGCCGCACCGCCTCCAGAACCATCCTTGCGAACTCCTCGGGGGGCGGCGTGAGTTCCGGGCGGTCCGGGAAGCTCTTGATCTCGATGTTGAACTCGAAATCGCCGCGTGAAGCGAGCGAGAGAACCTCGTCCAGGGACGGTACCCGGGAGCCCGGCTGTGGCACCTGCATCGGGAAGGCCGGATTCGGCTTCGCGCCGCAGTCCCATCGCCGCACTTCCGCAAAGGTAATTTGACGGATGACCGCGCCCGCCGGGCCGCCGGTACACACCGGCGGGGCCAGCACCGGGTCGTGGGAGACCACCACGACGTCGTCCTTTGTGACGGCGAGATCGAGTTCCAGAACGTCGGCTCCGGCCTGGATGGCGTACTCGAATGCGGCCATCGTGTTTTCCGGCCGGACCGTGCGTGCGCCGCGGTGGCCGTGCACCAGGACCTTCGGCGGGCCCGCCGCCGGAAGGCCCATCGTCAGCAGAATCATTAGAGCGAAGATCGGGATGCGCATAGAAATCGGGACTCCGCCTTCATTCTGGCCGGGTCGGACGGCGTGCCCACGGCTTCACTCTTGCCGTGATGCGCCGAATCACGGTGACGCAAGATGGGCTGACCGGCTCGCCTGAGCTTCATGACGGCGTCTCAATGATAGCAGGGCCAAGTCACTTGGCAGCGTCGATCCGGTTTCGGTTTGGTGAAGAGAAGATGCCGGGGTGCACCTGGAACGGCAGTGTCTACCGCCTCAGACTTCCTGCGGGTGGAACTCGAGTTGATCGCCGGGAACGGTGCCGGTCGCATCGATGGTCCCGGTGGGCAGTTCCAGCACCGAGTGAGCCCACAGGTGCAGTGAGATCCGTCGCGGGACCATGTGCCGGCGCACCTTGACCACCTTCTTGGAGCGATCCAGAAACACCACGTCGATGGGGAACTTCATTCCGAACGTGTGGATCCCTTCGCAGGGGACGATCCACAGGCCGTGTCCGGCCGGCAGGCTTTCGTGCTTAAGCAGGCCCACGCAGCGGGTGACGCTGGTGTCGGCGATCCCCGCTTGCGTCGCCAGGACGCTGGAGCGGGACGGGTTGCGTACCAGAAGCGTTGACATTCGCGCGCCGCCCGCACCATCCCTACGCGGAGAGTGCGGGCGGGCACCCAATCACTTCTACTGCATCTTGGCGGCTTGCGCCCGCATGGCCGTGATGTTGGCGACGGCCTGCTGGGTATGCGGACCGGCGATCTTGGAAGCCTGCTCGGTCAGGCTGATCGCTTCCAGTACGCGCTTCTTGTTGTTGGTCTGCGCGCCGAGCGTGAAGTTCGCCACGCCCAACTGGAACAGCGCCATGCCGTACATCTGTCCGGAACCCTTGATGTAGGGAAGCGCGGCGCGCAGGCTCTTATCGGCCTGGAAGTAGTTCTGGCCCTGCGCCTGCACCATGCCCGTGTAGTAGTAGCCGCGGCCGAGCGCGAGGCCTTTCTTTTGGTTCCAATCGGCGTCCGACATGCCTTCGGGCTTCTGGGCCTTTCCGGCTGCCGAAATCAGCCGCTGCGCGTAGGTCGATCCCTGGCCCGTCTGCCCCTTGCCCATCGCATCGTCGGCCAGTACCAGCAGTAGATCCATCGAGTTGGGCAGGCTCGCCAACGCCTTCTGCGCGATGGCCGGGATCTTGGACGCTTCACCCTTCTTGGTGAGCGCTGCGAAGTAGACTTGGTAGCCGCCCTCGTCCAGGTACTGGCTCTTCGGGTTCTGCGCCTCCAGCGCCGTAAGCACTTCGATCGCGACATCAGGCTCGGCGCCCAACGCCGTGGAGTACAGCGCGTAATCGGCAAACTTCACCACATCCTTAGCCCAGGCGGAACGCGCCTTCCACGCCTCTTTCAGACTGGCATCGGCTGGCTCTTCCATCTCGGCCTGTTCTTTCGCCAGTTCGCTGGTCTCAGCCGCCAGCTTTTTGATCGCAGCCAGGTCTTTCTTGCTCTGCGCTTCTTTGAGCGCGGCAAGCGAATCGTCAAGTTCGTCGGCCAGCACCGGACCGGCCACCAGCAATGCGATCAACGCAAGTACGGACAATTTCATGGCATTCTCCTCGTTACACCTAAGATAATTATAGGACTTCGGTTCCCGGAATGGAAAGCCCCTTCCGTTCACGACCCGGCTTTTGCGGCGAGCGGTTCGGTTCTGCCGGCAGGTCCGGCCAGCGAGTAATACGGCCGGTACTTCCCGTTCGCCCCGGCGGGGATTTCGCCCACCACTACGACCTCGACCGCCGCCTGCCACCCTAGCGCCTCCCCGACGCGGTGCGACACCAGCGCCAGCGCTTCCGCCCCCGGTTCTTCGGCCGCGACCACTTTGATCCGGATGTAGTCGGTCCGCTCCTGCACGATCTGGTACCGCCGGAGCCACGGCGCCGACGTGACAAGCGGGCGAAGCAGGATGTAGGGATGCACCCGCCGCCCGTCCGGCATCAAAAACTCTTCGATGGTCCGGCCCACCACGGCGGTCAGCGTCGAGCAAGGCGCGCCGCAAGTGCAGCGATCCCGCCCTCGAATCACCAAATCGTTGATTCGATACCGGATAAACGGCATTGCGAAGGAGTGCAGCCCGGTGGCGACGACTTCGCCTTGCTCTCCGGGCTGCACGGAACGGTCTCCGCTCACCACTTCCAAAATCAGGTTCCAATCGGCCACGTGATACACGCCCTGATCTGCGCATTCCGAGGCCACCAGGTTGAACTCGTGGCAGGCGTAGATGTCAATCAACGGCACTCCGAAGCTCTCCGTGATCTGACGGCGCATCTCGGGAGTGCAGCTCTCGCCGGCGGTCTCCACGTAGCGCAGGCGCTTTCTGACTGGATCGCCCGGCTGCACCATTCCGGCGATCCACGACAGGCGGCTGGCCGAACCCACAAGGACCTCCGGTTCGGCCTCGCGCAAAAACCTAAGCGTGGCTTCGTCGCAGGAGTACAGCTCCGGAGGCGTTCTCAGGCGGCTGCCGATCACTCGTGCCAACTCTCCGTGGCCCGGCGCTCGCTCCAGGCCCGCCGGTTTCGGGGGGGTCACGCGAAAGCTGCAACGGCGGTCGGTCGGCCGCATTCCCAGCCGCAACTGTTCCTTAAGCCGGAACGCGCGCAGCAGGTACTCCTCAAACAGGGTGCGGCGGATCTTCAGCGGTTCGCCGCTGGTTCCGCTGGTGGAATGCAGAACCAGCCGTTCCGGGTCGAGCCCTGCGGCGACCAGATCGGCGGGATGTTGCCGTTGGAGGTCGGTGCGGGTGGTGACCGGAATCTTCGACAGGTCCTCCGGGCCGCGGATCTCGTCCGGACTGACGCCGGCCTCCGCAAACAACTTCCGGTAGTACGGGACATGGCGTGCCGCGTGGCCGACGATGGCCCTCACGCGCCGGGCCCGGTAGTCGTCCAGCTCTTCGCGGGACCAGATGTGTGACTGTGCCAGCGCCTCAACGGCGGCGGCGAGCCGGGATGGAGCCGGGAGGTATCGCAAGATCCATTCTACAATTACAGTTCATGCCCGACGCCGCGGCCATCCGTGACCTCTTCGGTCCGCTCCGGATCCTTTGGCAGAACCGCTCCGCGTTCTACTCGATCGGATTGGACCGGTTCTGTCCGATCGGGGTCGTGGCGGCGTTGGATCACGGGAAGGAGTACGACGCCTACCAGCGCGATACCGGCGTCCGCGTCCTGGGCGTCGACCGTGCGACCGGCCGCCGGCCGCGGCCGAGCGATCCGGCGCTGGAGAACATCGTCCCGGAATTGAAGCAGCAGATCCGCGCCGCAATCGACGATGCCCCTCCCGGTCCTTGGGCGGCCGTCTGTCCGTTGCCTTGCGAGGCGTTGCCCCGGCTGGCCGGAGAATGGGGCATGCGCTGCGTCTGCCACCCCGCGGCGCTCGGCGCGTGGCTTGGAGACAAATCCAACTACCTGCCGGAACTCGAACGTCTGGGCCTTCCGCACCTCGCCGGACGGTGGCAGCGGTTGGCCGGAGTCTCCTACGCCGATCTCTCCCGCGAGGTGGGCTCTCGGTTCGTGGTGCAGCGGACCACCGGCAGCGGGGGCGCCGGGACCTACTTCGTCCATTCCGAGGACGATTACCGTAAGGCCGCCGCCGCCGTGGGCGCCTCGATTGCCTGGGCGGCTCCGGAGTTGACCGGCCCTTCGTTGAACGTAAATGCCGTCGTGCTCGGCTCGGCCGTGGTGGTGGGGCCTCCGAGCCTGCAACTATCGGGACTGTCCGAGATCCGCGCCCGGCGCGGGACTTACTGCGGCAACGACTTCCTTTCGGCCGCCACCGCCGGTGCCGATGTGCTCGACAGCATCCGTTCGCAGACCACGCGCATCGGCGAGTGGCTGGGCGGGCTGGGGTTTCGCGGGATCTTCGGGCTCGATTTCCAGGTCGATTCCGAGTCCGGCGTCTGCTACGTGATCGACCTGAACCCGCGCTGGCAAGGTTCGACGGTGATTTCCACGCAAGCCGAGGCCCTGGCCGGCCGTCTGCCCCTGGCGGCGGCCGAAATCGCCTGGAAGCTCGGCGCGATTGGCGAGTCCGAAGTCGCCCCGCTCATCGACCGTTTTTTCGCTCCCCTCGAAGCCGCGCAGATGATGCTGCGCTCCGACGCGAACCCTTGGTACGCCGTTCGCGGCGACGTCATGCCCGGCGTTTACAACCGCCGCCCTCCGTTCGAGCATCGCCGCCTCGGCTACCGGTTGGAGGACCTTCGCGATCCGGATGAAGTGCTGGTGACCGGCGGTGTCCCGTATCGCGGTGCCTTGGTGGGTACGCGGGCCACCTTCGCCCGCGTCTACGCGAAACAGCCCCTGCTGCAACCGGCCGGAGACCGCCTCTACCCCTGGGCCGCGGAGTTTGCCGGCCGCCTTTATGCCGCGTTGGATCTGGAACACCGCGCGGTTCCGGATTGGCCTGTCCCAGACGGCCCGTCTACAGGTTGTCGGGAAGCGTGATCGGAAGCGAGTTCTGCGTGCTGATATCCCGCAGCCGCTCGACCGCCGCCTTGTAGTTGTCGAGCATATTCTGCTGGACGCCGGCGCGGGCGTTGAACTGGCGCAGCGCCTCGGCGTGGGTGTCCAGGCGCGCCTGCATCCCCTGGGACGACTCGGCCAGTTTGGCGATGACGCCGGTGAGCCCCACGAGCTTCTCGGCTTGCGTGGCTAACAGCGCCTGCGTCGACGCCTGCACCTCGGCCGACTTGGCGATGGCCGCCTCCAGCCGCGCGAGCCGCTCTTCCTGTGCCGCCAGGCGGGCTTGCGCCACCGCGTGGCTCTCCGACGTCTGTGCGGCGATGGAGGCGATTCCCGCGAGCTTGTCTTCGTGCGCCTGGACGCGCTCGTGCAACGCCGTCTGGATCTCGGCCGCGTGCGCCAGGCTGGCGGCGATGCCGCTCCAGCGGTCTTCCAGCGTCTGCACACGCACCGTTGCCGCGATCTGCGCCTCGGCCGACTGCGCCAGTGTCGCGGTCACCGTCGCTAGCTGCGCCGACTGCGCCTCCAGCGCGGATTCCAGCGTCTGTGTCCGTTTGCTCGCTTCGCCGGCCGTCTTCTGTTCGATCTCCTGCAAAGCGGTCGACAGGCAGGCCGTGAGGCTTTGCGCGATGCGCGTCGCGGCTTCGCTCAGGCTGACAGGATCGGGCGCCGGGGTCGTGGACGCGGCGGTTGGATCAGGAGCCGGAGTTGTGGACGCGGCTCCCGGTTCGGCCGCTTCCGTTGCGGTCGGCTCGGCCAGCGTGGCGGCGAATGACGGGAAATCGCCTTCGCCCGTGCCGCCACCCGTCAAGGAAGGCGAGAAGATCTCGTCCAGCCGTTTCCTGTAGGACTCCCGCAAATGCTCATTGGAAGTACCGCCGTTTCTCAGTGATTTCAGAATCACCCTCACCTCCACGCTTTCCAGAGTAGATGCGCACACCGGCTGGAAGGCAGTAACTCCCGTACCGCTGCGGGTAGTTCGAACACCGCGACAATACTAGTACGAAGGTTGGGGCGGCTTGGGTGTTTCGCCAGCAGAGCACAGGTCGGCAACCGCGCGGGCTTTTTTCCGGAGGGAGATCAGGGTTTGTGTGGGAATGAAGGCGTGACGTTGCCAGCCGGGTCCACGCTCTGAGACGGAGGCGCCGCGGGACCACGCCGGAACGGCGGCGCCAAACCTGCGACGGCTCCTAAAATCACCAGGCTTGCAGCCCAGAACTGGTGCGAGTAAGGCGCGAACGTGAAGTAGGGTTGGTTCGCGCGCCATGCCGCCGAAGGCCCGACGACGGCGAGCAGTCCAAGCCCGGCGGGAACTAGCCAACTCCGGATTTGCCGTGATGGCCGCGGCACAAGCACCTTGAGAGACACCGCGCTGACCAGGGCCGGCAACAGCAGTGTCCCAACCGTTATTGTCCAGGCTGTCCGTCGTGCCAGTACGGGCAATCCGACGAGTGCAAATTCAAAACCCGGCATGATCGACGGTTTCCAAAACAGGTTCACGCCCGCCCTTGCCGCCAGCGACGCCGCTGTCGCCGACGCGACGAGCGGAAGCCACAACCCCAGAAACCCGCTCAGCCAGACCCGGCGCGTCGTCGTGGCAATCCGTCCGAGTTGCCATCCAATTACCAGTGCTGGCGCGGCGGACAGGACTAACCCCTCAACATTCCATGATGGCGAGGGATAGTGAGGCCGGTAGGCGTTCTCCACTTGCAGGCCTCGCCAGTTCGCGGCCAGCATCCACGCCAACAACGCAGCCGCCACCACCAGGCCGCCAAACGAAAGCGGTTTCCACCAGGATCGGATGAAGCCAGCGGCCGCCACGATCGAGAGGAAGCCCACCGCGCCTGCCGCTTGCGTCCACATAAATCCACTCGATGGCAGGGTGTCAGAGGGACCGGCCGGAGTCAGCGAAATCACCGCGGTCTTCGCCGTCCACCAAATCCACGCCAGGTAACCGGAGCCGATCCAAACCACGGCGACCCATGAGAATCGACTGCGCTCGGCTTTGAACCTGCGGGCGAAGGCAGCCGGTCCCAAGTGACACGCGAACATCGCGACCGTGGCGGCAATCACGACCGCACACGCGAACGCCCATTGTTGCTCAACCGGCGCGGTGGCGGGCCCGATCAGTTCCCAGCACGGGAGCGAGAAAAACAAGGTGGCCTCCAGCGCGATAAGCCACCAAAAGTCGTGTTCGCAGCGCTCCACTGACTCCAAGATACCGTGTTTGCGGCCTCAACCCTTACGCCGCCACGGCCGGCCTGGTCGCCCCCTGCGGTGCGGCCTCTCCTGCCCGCGCCTTCTGTTGCACCGCGTGCAGATACAGCGCCAGCGGCCGGTAGAACAGGTGCGACCACTTGCCGAACGGCACCTCCACCACCAGCATCGGCACCGCAATCATCAGGTGGATTACGTAAAGCACGTAGACCGGCATCGCCAGATTCACCAGCCGCGCCAGGTGCAGCAGTATTCCCGACAGACTCGTCAGAAGCAGCAGTACCGGGAACATCCAGTCGGCCAGGTCGCTGTACTTATGGATCTGGTCGCGTTTCTTCCGCCGGTCGCTCATGATCCACAAGGTCGCGCCCATGAGCACCAGCGTGGCGTAGTAACCGAGCAGGCTGGTCCAGTGGAACGACGTGTCTTCCACCTGGAACCAGTAGAGAAAGACCACCACCAGCGCGAACATCGTGCCGTAGGCCGTCACCAGCAACAGATGCCGCAGCCAGTGTTTCGAGGAATTCGAGGCGCAGTCGCGCCAGCGCTTCTGCGTCAGGCCCTGAACGATGAACTCCTTGGCCTGGGTGACCAGCGCCCCGAGGGGCAGCGCGCCGCCTTCGCGCCGGACGAACCACACCATCCGCGCGGCGTTGCTCAGCAGGAGGAGGCCCAGCACCGCCGCCATGGTCAGGTCGCCCCAGTGCACGATCTCCTTCGGCGCGAAGTGGCCGATGTTCACGTTCTCCCGCGCTTCCGGATGTTGAGCCAATAACTGGAATCCGAAATTCGACGGCAACGTGAACAGCGCCAGCACCAACAGGGCCACCAGGCCCAGCATGATCAGCTCCCAGCGCTCGTTCTTGTACATGAGCCGGCTCAGTCCGGTCCAATCGTACATGCTGATGAGCCAGCGGCGGCTGGCCATCATGAGTTTGCCGGGCTCGGCCTCGCGCGGGCAGGTATCCGAGCAGTCGCCGCAGTAGTAACACATCCAGGGGTCGAGCGACCCCAGCATCTTCTCCTTCAGTCCAAGCTGGATGTAGCGGATGTAGCGGCGCGGGATGCTGGAATCCTGGCCGGTGAGCGAGCACGCCGCCGTACAATTGCCGCAGTTGAAGCACTTCATGGCCGTCTCGCCGCCATACTGGCCGAGCTGCGCGCTCATTCTGGGATCGACGCGGTAACTCACTGGGCCGCCTCCTTCCGCTCATAACGGTAGTAGTCGCCGGCCAGTCCGGCCTCGGCGACCTTGCCGTACCGCTTCAGCGCCATCACGTACCACAGGACCTTTTCGCTCGGGATTTTGGTGTCGCCGGATAGCTCCGGCACCGTGCGCGGCCCGGCCTGCAGTGCGTCCAGGATGGCTTTGGTGGTATCGCGCTGGTCTTTGGTCATGGCCTTCTTCGCCTCGGTGAGGCCGCCCATGCGCTCACGAAACACCTTCAAGTCTTCGCGCCAGTCTCGTTTCGCCTCGCCCATCTCGGATCTCCTATTGCGCCGCCCCGGCCATCTCCGGCTGCCGCCGCCATGTGCGGTCAAGGTACATCGCGGCCTCCATGGCCGCCGCGCCCGCCTCGACAATCGCATCGGGAATGTCCTTGGGCCCGGTGGCCACGCCCGCCACGAAGATGCCATCCAGCGAGCTGTTGGCCGGACGGGTGGTCACCTCGCGTATACGGAAGAAGCCGTCGTCGTCGGTCTCGGCGGGCACCTCGCCCGTCGGACGCCAGCCCGGAATCAGCCCCTGGCTCAGCACCACCAGGTCGTGTTGCATGTCGGCCACCCGCCCGCCTTCATCGATCAACTCGACGCGCAGAAGCAGGTCGTGGTTGGCGGCTTCCGTGATCTTGGCGACCTTGGCTTTGACCACCCTCACCCCCTCGGCCACCGCGCGCCGGTAGAACTGCTCGTAGCCTTTGCCGAACGCGCGGATGTCCATGTAGTAGACGGTGACCTCGGTCTCGTGCCGCTGGTGCTTGATCATGATGGCCTGCTTCAGCGCGTACATGCAGCATACGCGCGAACAGTAGGGCACACCGATCGATTTGTCGCGGCTCCCGGCGCACTGTACGTACGCCACCGACTTCGGAATCTTGCCGTCCGAGGGCCGCAGCACATGCCCATAAGGCCCGTTGGAGCTTTGCACGCGCTCCATGGCCAGCGGGTTCATCACGTTCGGGTATTTGTCGCCGCCGTACTCCTTCTTTGCTCCCATCGGCGTGGTCTTCAGCCCGGTGGCGAGGATGACCGCGCCCGCCTCGACGTTCACCTCCTCGGGCTGCTGCGTGAAATCGATGCAGTTGGTTGGGCAAACTCGCGCGCAGTGGCCGTCGAAGATGCAATACTCCGGATCGAGCACCGCCACCTGCGGGATCGCGTTGCCGTGCGGAATGTAGATGGCGGCGCGGGCCCCCAGACCGTAGTCGAACTCGTGCGGCGCCAGCGCCACGCAGGCCAGTTCGCACTTGCTGCACCCGATGCAGTCTTCCTCGACGACGTAGCGCGGCTTCTTAATCAGCGTTACGTCGAAGCCGTCTCCGGCGCGATTCACCTCCTTCAACTCGGTGTAGGCCAGCACCGTGATCCGCTCGTGGTGCGCGGTCTCGGCCATGCGCGGCGTGCAGATGCAACTGCTGCAATCCAGGGTAGGGAAGACCTTGTTCAGTCCTACCATCACCCCGCCGATCGACGGCTCGCGTTCCACGAGCAGAACATCGTAGCCCTGGCCCGCCAGGTCGAGCGCCGCCTGCATCCCGGCGATTCCGCCCCCCAGCACCAGGCCGTCGTAGCGTTTCTTGATCTTCGCCATGAGATCGTCTCCTAATCGCGCCTGCCTTCCGACAACACCGCGCCGTCTACATCCCGGATTCGGACCACCAGGGGCATCTGGCCCGGGAGGCTGTGGGTGGCGCAGCCGAAACACGGGTCATAGGCGCGGAAGGCCATTTCGACCATGTTCAGCACGCCCTCGGTCACCTCCACGCCCTTGTGGATGAGCCCCTGCGCCGCCTGCTTGATCGACATGCAGATGGCCGCGTTGTTGTTCGTGGTTCCCACGATCAGGTTGGCCTTTAGCACGATGCCCTTCTCATCGGTCACGTAATGGTGCGTCAGCGTTCCCCGTGGCGCCTCGACGATGCCCACGCCTTCACTCGGCGTCTTGTCGCAAACCACGCGAAAATTCTCCGGGTGGGCGATCTCGGGATGCTGCACCAGTTCCAGCGCACGTTCGGCGGCGTTCATCAACTCGACGCAACGCGCCCAGTGAATCGCCAGCGTATGATGCACCGGCTTCCGGCCGCTCCGGTCGCCGGTGAGCGTTTCGAAATACTCTTCGTAGGCTTCCTGCGCCAGCGGGCTGTTCATCCCATCGGCGGCGTTCAGGCGCGACTGCGGTGTGGCCGTATAGACGCCGGAGTCCTTGCCGTCTACGAATCCCTTCCACCCGACGGCCTTCAAGTAGGGGAACTTCAGGTAGCTCCACGGTTCCACGCGTTCCGCGACGTGGCGGGTGTAGTCGGCGGGCGCGTAGCGGCACAACTCCGCGCCGTCGGGATCGACCACACGCACCT
>CAZVIK010000039.1:0-15297 GCA_964627045.1 uncultured Solibacteraceae bacterium
CGGAGTTCCCCGGGGCGTGGCAAGCCAAGCCCCTGCTGCATCGAAGAGTCGTCCGTCGATTGGTCTGCGGCGCGGAGAACGGCGGCGCTACGCCCCTACACCCTCTCCGGCACCACGAAGGGCTTGCGGTACACCTTGGTGAACATGGCGTTGGCTTCTTTGTCGTCCACCACGGTCATCGTCTTGCGGTCGAAGTACAGCGTGCGGCCGGTGCGGTAGGCGATGTTGCCCAGGTGCATCAGCGTGCACGAGATGGCGCCCTCTTCGATGGGGCAGTTCAGATCGGCCGTTTTGCGGCTGCGCACGGCGTCCAGGAAGTTGGCGTAGTGGTTGCCGCCGCCCGTCCACACCGGGCCCGGCTCTTCCTTCTCGCCCATAAAGGTGGACGCCTTCTCGTACCAATCGACGGCCATGTATCCCTTGGACCCGTAGAAGATGTTGCCCACCTTGGCGCCGGCCTCGGAGTTGGTGTACCAGTGGCGCACCTCGAAGGACAGGAATTTCTTCTTGCCGTCCACGTCGAACTCGTAGTTCACGTCAAGGACGTTGGGCGTCTCCTGGTCATCGTCGAACATCACCTTCCCGCCGGTGGCGCTCACCTTGGTCGGATAGGTCACTCCCAGGCCCCAGCGGCAGATGTCCATTTCGTGTATGCCCTGGTTGCCGAAGTCGCCGTTGCCGGTGTCCCAGAACCAGTGCCAGTTGTAGTGGAAACGGTTCTTGGTGAATTCGCGCTTGGGCGCCGGACCCGTCCACAGGTCGTAATCCACGCCGGCCGGCACCGCCTCCACCGGCGTCTTGCCGATGCTCACCCTTGGCTTGAAGCACATCCCGCGCCCCAGGTAGACCTCGCCGAGCAGTCCCTCCCGCATCTGCTTGAACGCCTCGATGATGGACGGCGAGGAGCGCGTCTGGCTGCCGTGCTGCACGATGCGGTTGTACTTCTTCGCCGCCGCCACGATCTGCTGCGATTCGAAGATGGTGTGCGAGCACGGCTTCTCACAGTACACGTCTTTGCCCGCCTGCATGGCCCACACGGCCATCAGGGTGTGCCAGTGGTTGGGAGAGGCGATCGAGATGGCGTCGATGGACTTGTCTTCCAGCACCTTCCGGATGTCGCGGTACGTCGCGGGCGCTTTCAGCCCCAGCTTCTCGACGTCCTTCAGCCGCTCGTTGGTGATCGAATCGTCCACGTCGCACAGAGCCACGATTTCAACGTTCTTCAGCTTGCCGAAGGCGTTGATGTGATCGCGTCCCCGGCCGCGCAACCCCACGCATGCGACGCGGATCGTGTCATTGGCGCTAGTCAACGAACTGGCGCGCGCCGTACCGGCGGCCAGCGCGGAAGTCATCAGGAAGTGCCTGCGGTCCATAGATTAAAGAATCTCCCCCAGCGATCATACAACGGCGCGGCCCGGTTTGCACCAGGCCCCCGGCGGGCCGTGTTATCATCGGCTTGGAGCGTTTCTGCGAAGCAGGTAGCCGGTCTCCAATGTTGATCCAACACCATCGACATCGGGGTCTGGCTCGGAAGATCGCGCCGGTGAGCATGCTCCCCCGGGGAGAAGCCTGAAGGCGCGCGGCGGATACCCACCCGTTTACCAGAGCGGGTCAATTCCGGGGGCGGTTACGGCCGAGTGGTGCGCTCCCCTTGTTTCCTCCGGATTCTCCCTCCGACGAGCGAACGATGAACATCCTTTTTGTGGGCGACATTTTCGCATCCGCCGGCCGGCGCATCCTGGCCGACCAGTTGCCGCGCATTGTCTCCCGTGAGAACATCCACCTCGCCGTGGCCAACGCGGAAAACGCCGCCGGAGGATTCGGCATCACCCCCCTGGTGGCCGAGGAGCTGCTCACCTGCGGGTTGGACGTTCTCACCACCGGCAACCACGTCTGGGACAAAAAGGAGCTTCAGGAGTATCTCCCCAACCAGCCGCGCCTGCTGCGTCCGGCCAACTATCCGGCCGAGCTCCCCGGCAGCGGTTTGATCGTGTACCCATCCTCGACCGGCGTTCCGTGCGCCGTCATCAGCCTCCAGGGCCGCACGCACATGCTTCCCACCGAGTGCCCGTTCCGCAAGGCCGACGAGATTCTGGCCGCGCTCGATCCCGCTGTGAAGGTTCGGCTCGTGGACTTCCACGCCGAGGCCACCAGCGAGAAGGTCGCCATGGGTTGGTATCTGGACGGGCGCGTTTCGGCCGTGTTGGGGACGCACACCCACATCCCCACCGCCGACGAGCGCATCCTGCCGCAGGGCACCGCCTATCAGAGCGACGTCGGTATGACCGGCCCCTACGATTCGATCATCGGCGTGCAGAAGGACATCATCCTGCGCCGCTTTCTGACCTCGATTCCGGTGCGCATGGAGGCGGCGAAGAAGGGCGTGGAACTGCACGCCGCCATCGTGGACGTGGACGAGAAGACCGGCCGCGCCCGCTCCATCCGGCGCTACACGACGGCCGATTTCGGATAGGCGGCGTCCTCCTCTTCCTCTCTTATCCTGCCTGGACGTAGCGCGTGTCGACCATCGCGCCGAGCTGCCCCACCAGACGTTTCAACGTCGCCGACAGGGCTGTCAATTCCTCGCCCGCGGCGGCGTTCTCCTCGGCGCTGGCGGCGTTTCGCTGGGTTACCTGCGACATCTGCCCCAGGGCCTTGGTGACCTCCTCGATGCCGCGGGCCTGTTCGCGGCTGCCGTCGTTCACGCCCGCCACGAGTCTTTCGATTGCCTCGGACCGCTCAGCCGCGTTCCGCAGCAGCGCCGCCACCCGCGCCACGCGATCCTTGCCCTGGCCGCAACTTTGAACGGACGCTTCGATCATGCCGGAGGTGTTGTCGGCCGCCTCGGCGCAGCGCCGCGCCAGGGTGCGAACCTCGTCGGCCACCACGGCGAAACCCGCTCCCGCACCGCCCGCGCGCGCCGCCTCCACGGCCGCGTTCAGCGCCAGGATGTTGGTCTGAAACGCGATCGTCTGAATGGTGTTGACCACTTCCACGATGTTCGTGTTCGTGCAATCCACCTGCGCCATGGCTTCTTCCATGTCTTTCAGAGCCACGTCGGCCTCCCCGGCCTGCTGCTTGGCGGCGGCCGCCAGCGCGGCAGCCTCTTGCGCCCGCTGGGTGTTGCCGTGCGCCATCGCGCGGATCTGCTCGCTGGAGGCCGTTGTCTCCTCAATCGAGGCCGCTTGCTCGGAAGCGCCCTGCGCCAGCGACTGGCCCGAGCCGGAAATCTCCCCGGCCGCCGCGGCCACTTGGTCGGCGCCGCGCCCGATCTCCTTGACCACCCGCCGCAGCGTCGCCGTGATCTGGAACACCAGCCACAGCACCGCGCCCGCCACCAGCAGGTCCAGCGCCGCCAACGCGCCGATGAGCCACCGGCTGCGGACGATCTCGGCGTGCGCCCGCCGGTTGGCCTCGCCGAGCGCCTCGCTCTCGCGCGTGGTGAGCGCCTTGGCCGCCTCCTCGGCTTCGGCGAGGATCGGATCGATTTTCTCGATCAGCATGGTGTGCGCCTCGTCGAATTTCCCTTCGTTGGCCAGGCGCAGATAGTTCCGGGACTGCTCTACCCAGCGGGAGGCGCCGGTGTCTAGGCCGTCCAGCGCCTTGCGCGACGCGGCGTCCGAAATCAGCCCCCGCAGTTGGCTGCTGTGTTCCTTCACCAGTCCCCCGGCCGTTTCCAATTGCTGCACGCGCTCGGCGGCCGGCATCGGCGTGTGGCACGCCGAACAGCTCCCGGCGCTCGCCTTGGACTGCTTTTCCATGTGCTCGACGGCGTGCGCCATCTGGTCTTGCAGCATCCCGCCCTTCATCTCCTGGAACGCTTCGCGCGTGCGCGCGATCAGATCCAGCTTCCGCCCCGTCGAGTTCACCGCCTGATCCAGCGACCGGCCCAGCGTATCGATCACCCGCAGCGAAGCGTAGGCCAACAGCACAAGGCAGACCGCCGAGAAGCCCAGCCCGACCCCCATCTTCTTGCCGATCGTAAGACGACCCAGTTTCATGAACTACCTCCCGCGCGGTCGCCGGTACCGCAGTATTGGACGTGGCGCCGCAGCCGGGCCAGCCTCGCCCGAGGAAGCGGCGCTCCGTTAGGTAGTAATCGGACGGAGGTTCGCGGCGCTGTATATGCGGGTCATCCCGCACCTCGCCGCGGGCCGCGTGACCCCAAACACCTTAGCGGCGCGGTCCCGGCCGTCTTCGGCGCACAACGTGCGCGCGGGCTGCGACGCCCTGCCGCTCCCCGGCGATAAGATGGAAGTTCGTACGGAGGACTCGCTTTGCGTTTCGTCATTTCGGGGGTAGCCGGCTTCATCGGCTCGCACCTGTGCGACCGTCTGCTCGCCGAGGGCCACTCCGTGGTGGGTTTCGATAACCTGCTCACCGGCTCGCTGCGCAACATCGGACACCTGGTCGGCCACCCGCGGTTCCGGTTCCTGCAACAGGACGTCACTTCGAAGGTGGAAGTGGACGGCGTTGTCGACGGTGTACTTCACCTGGCCTCGCCCGCCAGCCCCAAGGACTACCTGGCCTATCCGATCGAAACCCTGGAGGTGGGCTCCGCCGGCACCCGCCACATGCTCGAACTGGCCCGCGCCAAGGGGGCGCGTTTCCTGCTTACTTCCACTTCGGAGTGCTACGGCGATCCCCTCATTCACCCGCAGCGGGAAACGTATTGGGGACACGTGAACCCCGTCGGCCCGCGCTCCTGCTACGACGAGGCCAAGCGCTTCGCCGAGGCCATGACCATGGCTTACCACCGCAAGTATGCCGTGCGGACCAACATCGCGCGAATCTTCAACACCTACGGGCCGCGCATGCAACTGGACGACGGCCGCGTGGTGCCGGCTTTCATCGACCAGGCCTTGCGCGGGCTCCCGGTGACCGTCTTCGGCGACGGCTCCCAGACCCGCAGCTTCTGTTACGTCAGCGACCTGGTTGACGGCCTCTACCGACTGATGCTCTCCGAGGAGCGCTACCCCGTCAACCTGGGCAATCCCGTCGAGATGACGATCCGGGAATTCGCCGACCAGGTCTGCCGCCTCACGGGTGCGGAGTGCGCCGTCGAGCATCGCCCGCTTCCCGAAGACGACCCCAAGCGCCGCCGTCCGGACATCGCCAAGGCCCGCTCACTGCTCGGCTGGGAACCCCGCGTCACGCTGGAAGCGGGCCTGCGTTTGACCATCGAGTACTTTCGCTCGCTGTAGCCCGCGCCGTGCCGCCTGGAGCCGCGCGGCGGCCCCGCACAGGCTACTCTGCGCGCTTCGCCGCGATCCAGGTCTTCACCGCCAGCGCCAGCAGAAACAGCCACACCGCCGTCCGCGCTTTCGTGTCCAGCGTCAACCCGGCCGCCACCGCCAGCGCCCCGTAGGCGATCATCGCCGCGCCGATCCTCCCCTTCATGCCGCCGTCCCCATCTCAGATCCACCCTCGCACACGGTAGTACCCGATCTTCGCCGTCTCCTGGCACAACTCCAGAAACACCGGCCAGCGTTCCAGCCAGTTGTTCGACCGCTTGATGGCGTAGGGGAACACCACCGGGGTGGCCTCCAGCCCCGCCTTCCGGAAGGCGCGCAGGCTCCGGTACATGTGCAGGTCGCTGGTCACCAGCGACTTTTCCCCCGGCACATCCCGCAACAGCGCCGCCGTGTTCACCGCGTTTTCGCGCGTCGAACCCGACGCGTCTTCGGTCACGATCTTCGCGGCCGGAACGCCCTGGCTCACCAGGAACGCTTTCATCTCCTGCGCGATCCCGCTCCCGCCGCTGATCACCAGCCGGTCGAACTGCCCGTCGCGCCAGACCCAATACGCATAGGTCGCCCGCCAGTAACTGGCCATCCCGATCATTCCTTGCCCCAGGCTGTCGGCGCTCAGCACGATGAGAACACCCTGCTTCGGCTGGTTCCAATTGCCGGCGAGCCGCGTCGCATACCAGCGGTTGACCGGCGTCACCGTCGCCACAACCCACAGCCCGCCCCACAGGGCAAGCAGTGTTCGGAGGATTCGGAACAAGCGCATCATGACTGGGCGCGCGGCATCGCTCCTGGTATTCTACCGTGGCCGCAGGCCGCCGCCCCGTCCGCGCGGCTCAATTCGCCGGCATGTTGTAGTGGAAAACGAACTGGAGCCGAACGTTCTCGCCGCGAAACTCCGCCGGCAGGGGAGGGAAGGGGTTGGTCGCGCTGATGCCCGCCACTGCGGCGCGGTCCAGCGCCTCGGTGCCCGAGGCCGAAGCGATCACCAGCTTGGGCACGCTGCCGTCGCGCGCGATCATGAATTGGATCACCACGCGGCCGCGCCGCCCCAGCTTGGCGCTCTCCGGAATCACCGCCGTCCAATTGCGCTTTACCGAGGCGAGTATCTGCGTAAGATACGGCTTGAAGTCAACGCCGCGCGGATCGCTTAGTAACTCCAGGCTGCTCCCGGTGCGTCCGCGCGGGGCCTCCAGGCCCGGCAGACCTGTGATGGGCGCCGGCGGCGGGCCGAAGTCTTCCACCAGTTGCGGCGCCGTGTTGCGCCCGCGCGCCAGGTCGCGCGCCATCTCGGCTACCGATGTGCCGGTGCTCGGAAGCGGCGTTCCGGCCTGCTTGGCCGCGCCCACGCCCCTGGCCACGCCCTGCGTCTCGTAGGCCAGGGCCGGTTTTTCGACCGGTTCGATCTGCGGCGGCGGCAGGTTCAGCCCCTGTGCGGCGTTCCCGAGCGGCAGTGGCGCAGGGACCCCGAAGGCCGCTTCCAGACGCGGCGGCTCGGGGAGTTCCACCGGCGCGGCTGGGGGCGCGCCCGGCGGCGCGGAGGGCGGCACGAAGACCCGGCGGCGCGGCAACAGGCTTTCCAGCGTGAACTCCTTGGACACGGCGCCCTGGTTGGGCGCCCGCTGCGTCAACTCCACCGGCGGGGCCACCAGGGTGAACGGCTCGCGGAGTTGGACGAGCGCGCGGGTTACGTCTTGCACCTGGGTGCGGCCGAGCGGCGTGAACCACAGCGCCGCCACCGCGCCGGCGTGCAACCCGGCCGACACGATCCGCGCCCAGCGTTCGCGCGACTGCTGCTCCGGCGTGCGCCGCGAGGCCAAAAGGCCAAACCTCGCCTCCCACGCCGCTGTGGCCCCTTCCGCCATCTACCCCCTCGCCGCGGCCAGCGTCCCAGCCACCACCTTGGAATGCTCGGCGATGCGCGCCGCGATCGCCAGCGCCACTTCCAGCGCACGGCAGGCGTCTTCCCCCGTCACCCTGGGCGTCGAGCGCGTCCGCACGCACTCGAAAAAGTGCTCCAGTTCCAGGCGCAGCGGCTCGCCGTTCTCGACCGCTATCCGATTGGACGCGATTCCCGCCGGAGGTGTTACCGCCAGCGAGAACAGCTCCTGCTTGGCGTAATCGAGCGAAAGGTATTGGTTCGGCTGGAACAGGCGCAACTTGCGCACCCGCTCGGTGGAGACGCGGCTGGCCGTCAGGTTGGCGACGCAGCCGCCCGGAAACGCCAGCCGGACGTTGGCGATATCGACGTTACGGCTCAGGATTGAGATCCCCGCGGCGCGGATCTCCTCGGGCATCGCGCCCGCCAGAGAGAGCAGCACGTCCAGGTCGTGGATCATCAGGTCCAGCACCACGTCCACGTCCAGGCTGCGGGGCGTAAAGGTGCTCAGCCGGTGCACCTCGAAAAACAGCGGCAGCTTCACGATATTGGCGAGTGCCGTCACCGCCGGGTTGAACCGCTCCAGGTGCCCCACCTGCAACACGCGCCCGCGCGCTTTCGCCGTTTCCACCAGGCGCCGCGCCGAATCCAGGTCCCCCGCGATGGGCTTCTCCACCATCACGTCGATGCCCATTTCCAAAAGCGCGCAGCCCGCCTCCACATGCGCCGTCGTCGGCACCGCCACCACGGCCGCGTCCGCGCGCCCTCGCAGCGATTCGATGTCGGGGAAGACCTCGCCGCCGTACTCGGCCACCGCCGCCGCCGCGCGCGCCGCGTCGCGATCCACTCCTCCCGCCAGTTCGGCCGCCTCCGACTGGCGTATGGCCCGCATGTGCCGCTTGCCGAACTCTCCGGTTCCCACTACCGCTACGCGCAGCTTGCTCATCTTGATCTCGTTTATTCCTCGGGTTGGTAACCCACCACGGCGATGCCCCCGGCGTCGGCGGCGGCCAGCATCGCGCCCCGGTCCAATAACAGCGTGCGCCCCGCGTCCACCGCTAGCGCGGTCGCCCCGGTTTCGCGCATCACGGCGATCGTTTCGGGTCCCGCCACCGGCACATCGAACAGCAGATGTTTCCGCCGGCGGGAGACCTTGACCAGCCGCAGCGGCTTGCCGTTCACAAGGGCCGCGGCGCGCCGCAACATCGCATCGGTTCCCTCCATCGCCTCGACGGCCACACAAGCGCGGTCGCACACCGCGACGCTCTGGCCGATGTCGAAGCCCGCCAGCGCCCCGGCCACCCGCCGCCCGTAAGCGATGTCGCCCTCTTCCTCGGAGGTGGGCTTGCGTGTTCCGAGCGGCCCGGCCCCGGCCACCAGCGGCTTCAGCAGCGCGGTGGAGTCCGCCAGGCGGATGCCTTCGTCTTCCAGAACCTTGGCCACGCCGCCGATCAGCGCGTCTGTGTTTTTCGAACGCAGCGAGGCCAGCAGCTTCACCAGCCGCCAGTCCGGGCGGATCGCCGAGAAGATCTGGACGTGCTTCACCTGGCCCGCCATGATGAGCTCAGTGACGCCTTCCTGTTTGAGGATCTCGATGAGGCGGCTGAGTTCGCCGAGCGAAACCCAGTAGCAGCGTGCGGCTAGCGGCTCGATTTCGCGCGACGCCTCCTCTTTGATGCCCACGGCGACGACTTCATGGCCGAGCGATCGCGCCGCTTCCAGCGCCAGGATCGGAAACCGGCCGTTGCCGGCGATGAGAGCGTATTTCATGGACGCGCGAGGGAGCACGCCGTCCGCGTGCCCTTCTACTTTATTACGCCACGTTCCGAGGCTTCGAGGAAAGCCAGGACTTCTTCGACTTCGGTGCAGCCGCCCAGTTCCGCGCGGATGCGCGCCACCGCTTGCGACGTATTCAGCCCGGAACGCGACAACAGGCGGAAGGCCTTCTGGAGCGCGTCGATCGCCGCCGGCGTGAAGCCCCGGCGCTCCAGCCCCGTCTTGTTGGCGCCGAAGGTGCGGATCGGCCGGTCGCTGACCGTCATCGAGTAGGGCAGCACGTCCTGTGTCACCGCGCTGGCCGCGCCGACCATGGCGTGCCGTCCCACACGGCAGAACTGGTGCACGCCGCTCAGCGCCGCGATCACCGCCCAGTCGCCCACGGTGACGTGACCGCCGATGGTAGCGCCGTTGGCAAGGATGGTGTGGCTGCCGATGTGAACGTCGTGCGCCACGTGGCTGTAGGCCATCAGCAGGTTGTCGTCGCCGATGCTCGTCACCAGTCCGCCGCCCTCGGTGCCGCGATGAATCGTCACGAATTCGCGGATCTTGTTGCGGTGGCCGATGCGCGTTTCGGCGCGCTCCCCCCGGTACTTCAAGTCCTGGTTGGCGACGCCCACCGTGGCGTAGGGGAAGAAGATGTTGTCTTCGCCGATCCATGTGGGGCCTTCGACGTAGATGTGCGCCATCAGGCGCGTGCGCGCGCCGATCTCGACCTCCGCCCCGATGACGCAATACGGCCCGATCTCAGCCGTCTCCGCGAGGCGCGCCGTGGGATCGACGATGGCCGAAGGATGAACCGGCATGGGCCTACTCGGCGGGTTTCTGCGGGCGGTCGGCGAGTTTGCAGAGCACTTCCACTTCGGCCACAAGGTCGCCGTCCACCGTGGCGGTGCCGTGCATCTTGGCCACGCTGGCCTTCAGCTTGATCGTCTTCATCTCGATGCGCAACGTGTCGCCGGGCAGAACCGGGCGGCGGAAGCGCGCGTTATCGACGCCTGCCAGCAGCACCAGTTTGCTGGCCCGGTCCGGCATGCCCTTTAGCACCAGCACGCCGGCCACTTGCGCCATCGCCTCGATGATGAGCACGCCCGGCATCACAGGGAAGTCCGGAAAATGGCCCTGAAAGAACGGCTCGTTCACCGTGACATTCTTAATGCCGACGATCCGGCCCTCTTCCAGTTCGACGATGCGGTCCACCAGGAGAAACGGGTAGCGATGGGGCAGAATCTTGCGAATCTCTTCAATATCCAACGTAGGCATGGGGATTGCTCATTATACCAGCGGGCGGCGCGGCGGCCCCCGGCACGGCGTCCAACCGGGCGCTCGCCGACGCGGGACCGCGTAGCCGGCCCGGCGGCGGGTCGCGTAAAATGAGCGTTCGCCCATGACTTTGCCCGTCCAGGAAGAGCGCGCCTTTTACGACGCCGTGTACGGCCGCTTTCTGCAAGCTCCCCTCCAGGAGCTGGCCATCAGGCCGGAGACCTTCCGGGCCGACCTGGACAATCCAAGCAAAACGGTTTTCGAGAGACGGCGGCTCTACGCCATGGCGCTGGACCACCTGGCCTCCCTTCCTCTGGACGGCCGCCGGGCGCTCGAATACGGCTGCGGAACGGGAGATTGGGGACTGCTGATGGCGTGCATGGGCGCCGAGGTAACGCTGCTGGATCTGTCTCCCGTGGCCGTGGAGGTCGCCCTCCGGCGCGCCCGCGCCAGCGGCGTCGAAGCGCGCGTGACCGGAATCGCGCGGGACGCCAGCGACTTGTCGTGTTTTGCCGATGCCGGATTCGACCTCATCTTCGCTGCCTTTTCGCTGCACCACACGCTGAAGCACCCGGAGTCGCTCGCCGAAATCCACCGCATCCTGTCGCCCGGCGGCACCCTCATGCTGGTGGAGACCTACGGTAACAACCGCTTGCTTAACGCCGCTCGTGTGTTGCGCCGGTTCGTCACCCGGGAGCCGTCCGGGCAGGGCGAAGGCATCATCCTCGGCGAGGCGGAAATCACGGCATTGCGAGCGTCGTTCCGGCAGGTGGTGGTGCGGCCGGTGAATCTTTTCGCCATGGCCAAGCGGGCGTTCCGCGGCCGTTTCGGTTCTCCGGCGGTCGCGGCGGCGATGCGCGCGCTGGAGGGCGCGGACGCCTGGACGCTGCGGCGCTTCCCTGGGCTGGCGCGCTATTGCGGCGAAGCGCTGGTGACCGCCGTCAAGTGATGGCGGGTGCGGCCGGCGCCGGGCTGCTCCGGCCCGAAGTTACCCTCGGCCGGTAACCTAAAGCTGGACTGGATCGGTTGACGCCGCCGTCATCCGCCGCAATTGGCCGCAGGCGGCGTAGATGTCGCGTCCACGCGGCTTTCGTATGAAGCAGGGAAGCGCGCGGCGGACAATGGCCTGAAATGCGGCGACGCGCTCCGGCTCCGGGCTTTCAAACGGGATGTCCGGGCCGGGATTCAGCGCGATCAGATTCAACTTACACTTGAGCTGTCCGAGCAGGCCCACCACGCGCCGGGCGTCGGCGTCGGTGTCGTTCACGCCTTTCAATAAGACATACTCGAACGTCAGCCGCTCCCAGGGACGTAGCGGATAGGCGCGGCAGGCGGCCAGCAGGTCTTTCAACGAGTACTTACGTGTGATCGGCATCAACTCGCGGCGTTGCTCTTCGGTGGAGGCGTTCAAGGAGATCGCGAGCTTCGGCCGAACCGTCGCTCGTCCCAGTTCCTCCATGCCTGGGATGATGCCCGCAGTCGAAAGCGTGAGCCTTCGCGGTGACAGGCCAACGCCGTCCTCATCCGTAAGCAACCGCGTGGCCTTGAGCACGGCGTCGAGGTTCAGCAGCGGCTCGCCCATGCCCATCATGACGACGTTCAGGCGGCGGCCGGCGGGCGCGAGGCGATTGTCGTGCGCGACGAAGAGAACCTGCCCCACAATCTCCCCGGCCGTAAGGTTACGCTCCAGGCCCATGCGCGCGGTGAGGCAGAAGGCGCAGTTCACCGGGCAGCCCACCTGCGTGGAAATGCAGACGGTGTCGCGCGCCTCTTCGGGCATCAGCACCGCTTCGACGGTACGCAAGTCCCCCAACTGCAACAAATACCGGCGGGTGCCGTCGGAGGAATCGAAGCGGCGGTCCAAGACCGGCGCGCCCACCTGGAAACGCGACTCCAACTCGCCACGCAGGGCGGCGGGGAGGCCCCGAATCTCGCCGATGGACGCCACGCCACGCCGGTACAACGCCTCGTAGACCTGCCGGGCGCGGTAAACAGGCAGGCCCGCGCCGAGGGCCGTTTGGATCTCGGCTTCATCCATCCCCAACAGGTGTGCCCTCACCGTGAACCTTCCAGCTCGGAGGCCGTCGCGGCTCCGCACGACAGCCTCCGGGCGGTCTGCACCAAATGCGGCCACGCGCACAGTAGTTCTCCGAACCTCTTCACGATGGTGCGAAAGCGCGGCAGCGCCCGAGCCTCACCCCACATCTGCACCAAGTCCGCGGGCCCGAGGCTGCCAACTCCATTCGCCAGATCGAAGCAGGCCGTTTCCATTCGAATCAGGTCGGCCGCGATGGCCTCGCGCCCGCTACCCCATCGCTCGGCCGTTTCTCGAAGTTGTTGGGCCAATCGCAGATATACGGGAGCAAGCGACAGCCTAACACACTCGGAGAAGTCGTGTTCATCCAGGTTGCCGATACCGGCCAGGCGGGTACCCAGCGCCACAAGCGAAGCCTCAACCGAAGCGGCCCACCAAGTCTGCGTGGCGATCAGGGCGTTCATGACAATGGATGTTGACGGCCGTCCAAGAAAGGCGCCCTCGGCGTCTCGCGAGAAAAAACGTGGTTCGCCGGGTTGGTGGAGAATCGCCCGGGGAATTGCCGCGAACAGAGCCCCGGGCACGCAACGGTCCACCAGGCATCCGAAGACGGCCTCTTCTCCCCGGGCGACCGGCAGGAACGGCGGGAGAACCGTGGAGTTATCGACCGCCATACAGTAGGACTGGCACGCCATGGCATCTGAAAGGTGGAAGGACCGGGCGCCGCGCAACACAAGCCGGTTCCGAACCGCAGCCTGGTAGAGCCGCTCATCTGCAAACAGCCGTTCCGCGTTCTCCTTCCCCGAAAGAAAGTACGGGAGTGGAGACTCGAGCCCTACGTCCCCCACCAACCCCATCTGCGATACGATAACCCGCCCGCCGCCTCTGGCGATCCGGTCCAGCATTCGGGACGTCACCGCGTTCAACGCGGGGCACCCGTCGCCCGGAGCGGGGCCGTTCTCGCCGGCCCCATCCACGAGGAATGCGCTTTCATGCAATCCCAAGATGTCTTCCTTCGCCCAAGGGAGGCGTGCGACAGCATCGATACTGTCGAAGTAGAAGTAGGACGATGGATCCCACAGTGACCCGAATGTGACTGAATCGGCGGCGCCAGGGACGGCGGTCACACGGCATCGGATGTCGTCGTCAAGGAAGAGCACGGGACCGCCGGGCGATTCAAGCAAAAGCGAATTCCGGCAGGCACCCGGGGAGAGCGCATGTCCTTCCGGGTTCAGCACGGCAAAGGCGACGAGGTCCGGAGGCACCTCAGCGGCGGTGGCCAACCGGCGCGCGAAGCGCTCCCGCGCCGCCCGGTCCAAATATCGAACCGACAGGGGGCCGCGACGGCCGGCCGATGATAGGACGCGCCGATTTGCGGCCCGGTTGTTCTCGTCCGCCGAGTCTTCCACAACGATCAGCGTCGCCGTCCGGCCGTATTCCCGCAGGTGCGCCGTCAAGTCGCCCAACAGCCTCCGCAACAGGTCCGGCCGGTCCCGTGTGGGGACTCCAATCACTCCGATACGTCCGCACTCGCGCCGTGGCGTCAATCCGCCGGTGATTCGCCGCGCAACCTCGCCGGCGGAAAGCAGGAGTCCGTTGCCGACAGCCTCCTCCAGGCATGCTTGAACTGCGAACGCATCGCTGTTGGGTCCCTTGGCCGAGGCAATGCGAGCGGCATGCCCGGCGAGCGTAGCGAATTCGACGCAAGTTGCAGCGGCTGCGGCGACCTCGGCCGGAACAACGCAAGCCGACTGGGTCAAGTGACTCCAGAAGATCTCCCGAGTGGCGCCGAACCTCCGCCGCGCGCCTTCGAAGAACTTGAATCGGGTGTCATTCATCTGACCGGAGTAGCGCCTCGGGCGGCACGGCGAAGCGGCCCGGTCAGCGCGAATCCTGGCGCTCGAGGCGGATCGAGTGCCGGCCGTGCGGATCGAGCCGGACCTTCTCGGCAGCCGCGAGCGTGCGGCGCAGCGCGGGCAGGTCCTGGCAGCGGGCCAAAGGCGAGTCCGGTAGAGCCGCCACGCGGTAGTCCCCCGGGGCGAGGCCCGGCAGCCGGAATCCACCGTTCTGGTCCGTCAGCACGCTGGCGGCCAAAGGGCAACCGCTGGTTGGGAGGTTTTCCTGTGCAAGCACCACACGCGCATCGGCGGCGGGTTGGCCTCCAGGGGAGGCGGCCACTCCGGACAAAGCGGCCGCGTCCGCGCCGAGGACGATCCGCAGCGTTTCACCGGAGGCATGGAACGGGGCGCCAAGTGCATCGCGGCCTCCCATCCGCGCCTCCTTCACGTAGACGCCATCGGGCAAGCCGTCCACCTCGAGCCAGAAATCGCCGGGGAACACTCGCGGAATCTGAAAGCCGCCCGTGGGCCGGACATCGGCATCGGTCTCCTCCCCCATATAGGTAACGCCCTCGGCCCGGTCGAGCCGCACCCGGATTCCGGAGGGAACCGCCTCGTCATGCCGGGCACCATCGAGGGCGACTTCGCCGGGGACCGTGATCGCGGCTTCCGGCGGCAACGTGCCCAAGTCCAGGTCGCCGTCGGCAATCGTGAAGCGTGCGCGGGCCAGAGCGGCGACGCGCTGGCTGCCGGGACCTTCGGGTTGATCGTAGCCCTGGGCCACAATTTCGTAAGGCCCCGGGGGAAGTCCGCAAAACTCGAAGGCGCCGGCGACGGTGCCCGCGGCGAGGGTGCTTCGCCACTCCGGAGAAGCCTGGCGCAGCGCGACAGAACGGCGCTCGCCGCGCAACGCGGACACCGATCCGGCGACGCAGTAGCCGGCGGCGTCCGTGAGAATCAGATCGAGGCCTTCGCGACGTTCGCCGGAGTGGATGGGCACAGGCTGAGCCAGATCGATCGACGGTGCATTCGGCCAGAAGACGGGAGCCTGGACCGGTGCGGCACGGCGGGGATTCTGGCGGCCCGTCGATCCCTGGCGCAAGGTGGGCGCCGGGGCCGAAGCGCCGAGATAGACGAACTCGGACTCATCGGCGGTGGAAACGGCGATACTGTACGCGCCGCGATCGTCCGCCCGTCCGCTGCCCAGGAAGGCGAAGTACGATTGGCCCCGCCGGAATCGGCGTGTCCAGGCCTGGA
>CAZVIK010000039.1:15307-24350 GCA_964627045.1 uncultured Solibacteraceae bacterium
GGTTCCCCGTCCTGGCCCACCACCCGCCCGGCCAGCGCCGGCTGCTTGCGGAGAATGAAATCCAGCCCCGTGAGATCTTGCCCCGCCGCGCAGGACACGCGCCGCCGCGCGGGCGCATAGCCGGAAAGCTGGGCCATCACGCTCAAGGTCGACGGGGATGCGTCTTGCACGGCGAAGCGGCCGCCGGCGTCCGTGACCACGCGCCGCGAGTCCGCCGCCGAGGGGGCAACCGTCGCCACCGCCACGCCCGCCAACGGCTGGCCGGTGCCGGCGTCCTTCACGGTGCCCTGAATGGCGCATGTACGGGAATCTCTCTTTTGTAGGAGGTCTGGCTGCGCCCGGAGCGAAGATACGGCGGCGCAAAGGATGGCGGCCGCAAGCCAAGGGATCCGATTCATGTTCTACCTCAATTGCAGATCTGCCGTAACAGCGCCTCCGGCTTGAACGGCGAGCCAGCCGACGGCGTCGCCTTCGTCCAACCAGTGCTGGGGGTCCGCGAACGCCGTGGAAGAGGCCGTGGGCAACGCGATGATGCCGAACCGGCCCGCGGCAACCTGGTCGAACATAAACTCGCCACCGGTACGAGCGAGCGTGACGGAAAGCTGGCCGGGCAGCATCGCACGTTCGCCCCACCGAGTCAGCACGACGACAGCCCCATCGGCGGGTTCCCCGGCGTTGGAACGTACGGTGCCGCGCACCACGGAAGTGGCTGTCGACAGGTGCAACTCGACGTTGCGTGGGTTGTCTTCTTGGCCGGCAGTGATCACCCAGCCCGGCGCCGGGGCGCCGTGATCGATGACTCGTTGCATCGAACACCCATTCAGTCCCTTCACCGAAAGACGGTAGGAGCCAGGCAACAGCGCCCGGCATTCAAAACGGCCGCCTTCGGATATACCGGTAATGCAAGGCTCGTCCGCGCCCAGCGGGGGAAGTGGCGTGAGGCTGACCGGCGCGCCCGCGTAGCACTCCGGGCGTGCACCCGAGGCATCGTCCCACACGATCGAACCATCCATCCTCGCCGCTGCACTGAGCGGGACTTCAATCCGGTCGATGGAAGCCGCCGGCACGTGCACCGAGCGAGTTCCCCGTCGCGCGCCTGCCCCCAGCACCCGCCTTCCCACGGCTCGTCCGGCGACGGGACCCTCGGCGACCAGCCAGCAGCGCCCCGGTTGCACTCCGTCGAACCGGAACCGGCCCTCGCGGTCGGCGAAGACCGTCCTGCCGGAATCCGGGAGAGCGCCGTCCTCGACGAGCGTCACCGCGACGGCGCCCGTGTCCCAAGCCGCCGGGACCCCGCTTACGACGCCCTCCAAAGAATGAGTTCCCGGCTCGGGAAAAACAAGGTCCGTGGCGCCGCGTTCCTCGCCGGCGTGGAGAGTGAAAAAGACCGGCGCTCCTCGTTCACCGCCGGCGTACATTACGGGATGCGCGGCAGACGGCGGCGGCGGATCGTCCCGCGAAAACGCCGTCACCGTGTAGATCCCCGGCGGCAACCCCCAGAGGCGGTACTCGCCCTGATCGCCGGCGCGGACGCCCTGGGCCTTTCGCTCGAGCAAAACGCCATCCGGCGCGGGACGGCGCACGACGGCGACGACCTCAACTCCCGGGACCGGCCGTCCCAGGTGATCCAACACGCGGCCGGCAATCGCGGACTGCCTGGCGAGATACAACTTGGTGCGCCCGGCCTGGGGAAGCGGCCATTTAACGGTCAGTGGGGAATCGGCCGACGCCAACACGTCCACGTATCCGGTTTTGTGGGCCGTCAGCGCGTACGACCCGCTGGCCGGGGGGACTACGGTGAAGCTCCCGTCCAGCCCGGTGGCGGTTTCACCGGCGACGCTGCCCGAGGGCCACCGCGCCAGGCGCACTGTGACGCCGCCGGCCGGTCTTCCGGTCTCGGCGTCCACCACGGTACCTGTCAGCATCTGCCCCGCCGGGGCGCCAAGCCGCGCCACGGCCGAGGCGGCCAAGATCAAGCAAGCGGCGGCGGTCCACACAAAAACCGAGGTCGCGCGCCGAGGCACGCGAGTAGGGGGCCGCCGGCTGGTGACCCTTTGGGGTGCGCCGGGGTCCGCTGCCTGCGAGATCCTACTGGGCCCGAGCATTCTCCGTGCCTCCGGTCTCGCCGGCAAGACCCGGGCTTCCGGCGCACGCGCTGGCGCCATTGTTCCTCCCAAGCGTCCTCACGGCAACCTCGGGGTGGTGGGTCGAAAGCAACCCCACGGCCGCGTCGCAGGCCGCCGGGGAAACCACCGTACAGTCCACCACCGCAATCAGACCGGCATCCAATTCGAACCGGGCGCGCGGCGGCAACTCCGCCAAAGGGATGTTTCGAGCACCGGCGGTGTGCCCGTGGTTGAAGGGTTCACGCTCGCGAACATCAAGTAGCACGGCCTTCTTTTGACGGAGCAGTGCCTCGAGATCCGATGCGGCCAAGGCGGCCGCCGCGCCGGCCGTCTTCGACGCATTCGGCGGAGCCGCGGCCCGAAGCGTTTCCATAACGCTGGTTTGCTGACGGCCCGACAGCCGCCCCACCCACACCGCTTTGACCACGCCGGATGGCCCTACTGCAATCAATGTCGGCGTGGCCTGGATCCGAAAGCTAAGGTCGCTCCAAGCTCTGATTCCATCAGCGCCTGTGCTGAGGGCGCGAAACGGCGACTCTTTTGGAGTCCCCGGCGGTAACGCGAGCAACGTCCGCGCACCGCTGGAACGGATCTCAGGCAAGAGGCCGCGGTAAAAGGGTATGCTCTCGACGCAATACCTGCAACTATCAGAGACGACCAACACGATCGTTAACGGGATCGCCTCAAACGTCTCTCCTTTGACGCTCACTACCATGCCTTCAGCTATGGATTGACCCGCCGAAGTGGAGTCTGGGATCGCGGGATGCCGCGACGATTTGATGGCATCCACGACGTAGTGGTAAGCTGCGGCCGCAAAGAAAGCAGCCACGGCGATGAAAACCGTTTCCTTTGCGATACTCTTTAGAGACTGTCTCGCCATCAGTAATGCTTTCCAGGCACTGGCCCGTGACCCCGGCACTGAGTCCGGCGAGGACGCACAACACAAGCTATCGACTATCCGTACTCAGGTGCGCCGCAGTCACGACCCGCGCGTCCTACGGCATACCCGTAGCCTTTCGCATGGCCTGCCGTTCAAATCCCTTCGCTAATATGCGGCTCCGATTCGGCCAGCCGCTCGGCGCCAGCACTATTCGCATCAATCACAACCGGCTTCCCATTGACGAGTTGGAAAACGAACACGAGTCTTCCCGATGCCCGAACTGCCCTGCCTTGAAACCGTGACGGGCGGAACCGCCACGACGACAACGCGGCGGACACGCTGGCTCCGATGTCGCGGTCCGGCGCCTCGAGGATAGTGACCGACTCGACCGATCCCGCCACGCCGACAACCACCTCCGCCACAGCCGTACCCTGAACGCCTCGACGTGCCGAATCCAGCGGATACCGTGGAAGCACGGTGGCTGTTGCGATCGTCCTCAGTACGGCGCCGCCGATCACGATGCGGTCAGGCGTCTCCGCCGCTCCCAGAAGGCTGTGGCACAACGCGATCAGGCAAAGCACCCACGGCACCGCCGACCGAATTGTCGCAACGGTCACCGGCTCTAGCTTCCGCGCGATGCCCGAACGAAGATGCCGCCCGCCCGGCAATCGAGACATTATGTGCATGAAATCGGCGGACACGGGTCGAGGAAGTTATAGCCGGGCTGGCACGCGTGAATGTGGGACACCGGCAGGCAAATGCAAGCGTCCCCTTCCGGATAGCTCACCCAGTAGGGGGTTGCGTGGCAACTGCTTTGGGCCGTCGCAGCGTGTTCCATCGCGACCGCCAAACCGGCGGCGGCGATGGTTCTAACAACGAACGCGCGCTTGGTCATGTGATTACACCTCCAAGATGGTCAGATTCAGCGGCAATCATCCAGATTATGTAGAGAAGTTAAAAAAAAGTCAAGGGTCATCTTGACAAAACAGGCGACTTAGGTGTCCGGCGAGACAACCGGGTGACGCCAGCGAACAGTGGAACGCTAAGCCCCCGCCGGCTGGCGCAGTAACAGAAGAACTTACAGCTTCGGTAGTTGCTGGCGGGTGCCGTCGGATGACTCGAAACGGCGGTCGAGAACCGGCGCGCCCACCTCGAAACGGGCCTCCAACTCACCGCGCAGGGCGGCGGGAAGGACCGTGATCTCGCCGATGGACTCCACGCCACGGCGATACAGAGCTTCGTAGACCTGACGGCCGCGGTAGGCCGGCAGCCCCGCGCCGAGGGCCGCTTGGATCTCTGTAAATTCTAGTCCCAAAAGGACTTCATCCATGCGCTCCCAGTCTAGCACGGGCCTGTGGGAGAATGATAAGCAAGGGCAGGGATCACCAGCAAAGATGTTCAAAGAGATACAGATGGACCGGGACGCCGCCGTCTCCACGCTTCCCAACGGAATTCAGGTGGTTACCGAGGCCATTCCCCATGTGCGGTCGGTGGCCATGGGCGTGTGGATGCGCACCGGGTCGAGGCAGGAAACGCCGGAGCAGAACGGCATCTCGCACTTCATCGAACACATGCTGTTCAAGGGGACCGAGCACCGCTCGGCCGAAGACATCGCCCGCAGCGTGGATTCGATCGGCGGGCACCTGGACGCCTTCACCGCAAAGGAGATGGTGAGCTTTAACGCCAAGGTCCTGGACCAGCATGTGCCCAAGGCGCTCGACATCCTCTCGGACCTGGTGCTGCACCCGCTGTTCCGCGCCGAGGACATCGAAAAGGAAAAGGGCGTCGTCCTCGAAGAGATCAAAATGGAGGCCGACGACCCCGAATACGTGGTCCACGAGGTCTTCTCCAACAGCTTCTGGAAGGACCACGCGCTCGGCAAGCCCATTCTGGGCACGCGCGATAGCGTCCGTCGGTTCACGCGCGAATCCATTGAGAACTATTACCGGGCCGTTTACGTACCTAGCAATATCGTGATCACCGCGGCGGGCAACCTGCAACACGAAAAGATGCGCGAGTTGGTGCGCGAGCGGTTCGAGGGGCTGGAGGTGCGCGGCGAAGTCCCGCCGAGCCCGCGGCCTTCGACGCACGCGCGGCTCAACCTGCGCCACAAGAAATCGCTGGAACAGGTGCACCTGTGCCTGGGTGTGCCGTGTTATCCAATCCGGCACGAAAAGCGTTACGCGGTTTCGGTGCTAAATACCGTGCTCGGCGGCGGGATGAGCTCGCGTCTGTTCCAGAACATCCGCGAGAAGCGCGGGCTGGCCTACGCCGTGTTCTCCGAGATCTCGGCCTTCCAGGACACCGGCTGCATCTCGGTGTACGCGGGCACCAGCCGGGAAACGGTCGGGCAGGTGGTACGCCTCATCCTGGACGAACTGCGCCGGTTCAAAGACGAGCCGGTGCCGGAAGACGAGCTGCGGCGCGCCAAAGACAACCTCAAAGGGTCGATGCTGCTGAGCCTGGAATCGACCACCAGCCGGATGGCCAACCTGGCGCGGCAGTATCTGTACTTCGAGCGGTTTTTCAACCTGGACGAAATGGCGGATCATGTCGAACGCGTCACCGCGGCCGAGGTGCAGGAAGCCGCGCGGCGGTTCTTCGATTCGCGTCACGTGGCGCTGTCGGTGGTGGGCAACCTGGAGGGCGTCAAGATCAGCCGGGAATCGCTGGTCTGCTGACGCGGCCGCCGTGCAAGGTACACTGTAAATTCCGCACATGCGAAACTTCGCCGCGGCGCTTTGTCTGGTTCTGGTGCTGGCCTGCTCCGGCTGGGCGGTGGACTTTGCGGGGCTGCAACCGCAAGGCTACATCAACGACTACGCCGGAGTGATCGCCGACGGGACGCGGTCCACGCTCGAGGAGTACTGCACGCGGGTCGAAAAGCAGACCGGCGCGCAGATCGCCGTCGTCACCATCGACACGCTGGCGGGCGAGCCGCTGGAAGACGTGGCCAACGACATCTTCCGCAAGTGGGGGATCGGGAAAAAAGGAAAAGACGAAGGCATTCTCCTTCTGCTAGTGACGCGCGACCGCCGGATGCGCCTGGAAGTTGGCTACGGACTGGAGCCGGTCATTCCCGACGGCGCCTCGGGCACCATACTGCGGGCCATGCGGCCGGCGCTACAGGAGTCGCGCCACGGGGAGGCGGTCGCCGAGGCGTTGAACGTCATCGGCACGCGGATCGCCCAGGCCAAAGGCGTCAGCCTGGATGCGCCATTGCCCCAGCGGCGGGCGCGGCGGCCGTCCGGTTCGCCCTTCCCGTGGATGTTCGTGGTCTTCGTGGTCATCATGATGGTGCTGGGGGCCATCGGTAAAGGCGGGCGCGGCGGCGGGCGGCGGCCGGGACGCGGCGGTGGCAGCGGAACCGACGTATTGGTCGGCATGCTCATCGGGAACATGCTCGGCCGGGGCCTCGGCGGGGGACTTGGCGGACGCGGCGGCGGCGGCTTCGGCGGCTTTAGCGGAGGCGGCGGGTTTGGCGGTTTCGGCGGATTTGGCGGCGGGAGTTCGGGGGGCGGCGGCGCCTCCAGCGGCTGGTAAGTGGGTGCGGCGATGGAACGAATCCTGAAGGAACTGGTCGAGAGAGTGCAGAAGGCTTACGGGGACCGGCTGGTGTCGGTGATCCTCTATGGCTCGGCGGCCGTGGGCGACCACCATGGGCGCTTCTCCGACATCAACATTCTTTGTGTCCTCGACGAGGTGACGGCGCGCGAACTGGAAGACTCGGCCGAGCTGTTCCACTGGTGGCAGGGGCACGGCAATCCGCCGCCGCTGCTGTTCGGGCGGGAGGAGTTTCGTAATTCGTCGGATTGTTTCCCCATGGAGTACCGCGACATCCGCGAGCGGCACCGGGTGCTGTATGGCGAAGACGCGATCGCGGGCGTCGAGGTGGATACCTCGTTCTACCGCGCGCAGGTGGAGCACGAGTTCCGCGCCAAGCTCCTGCGGCTGCGCGAGAAGGCGGGCGCGGCCATGGGCCAGAAAGACCTGCTGGTGGGCTTGATGGCCGATTCGCTTTCCACTTTCTGCGTGTTGTTCCGCCACGCGCTGCTGCTGCATGGCGAACCGGCGGCGTTCGAGAAGCGCGCGGTCGTGGGGCAGGCGGCGGCGCGGTTCGGCATCGATCCGGCGCCGTTTGAAAAGCTGCTGGAGTTGCGCGAGAAGAAGGTCAAGGCGCGCGATGTGGCCGGGCGGGCGGTGTTTGAGCAGTATCTGAAGCAGATTCAGGTGGTCGTCGACGCGGTCGACCGTTTGGAGAAATGAGGCGGATATGAAGATCCTTCTGATTGTGGTTGGCGTGCTGGTGGTGCTTGGTTTGATCTTCGGCATGCAGGTCAAGAACGTCTATAACGATCTTTACGCGCAGCGCGAGGCGATCACCGGCCAGTGGGCGCAGGTGGATGTCGTCCTCCAACGCCGGGCCGACCTGATTCCGAACTTGGTGGAGACCGTGAAGGGCTTCGCCAAGCAGGAAAAGGAGATCATGGAGGCGGTGGCCAACGCCCGCGCCGGACTTCTGAACGCCCGCTCGCCGCAAGAGAAGATCGAGGCCAACGGGCGGCTGGACTCCGCGCTGGGGCGCCTCCTGCTGGTGGTGGAGAACTACCCGAACCTGAAGTCCAACGAGAACTTCATGCGCCTTCAGGACGAACTGGCGGGCACCGAAAACCGCATCGCCGTCGAGCGCCGGAAGTACAACGAGGGCGTGCAGAAGTACAACACCAGCATCGGGCTGTTTCCGGCCAACATCGTGGCGGGGATGTTCGGCTTCCAGCGCAACGACGCGTACTTTAAGACCGAGCCCGCGGCGCGCACGACGCCGAAGGTCGCTTTCTAGCGTCCCGAGCCCCGGGGCCCGTCTCCCCGTCGTAGGTCGCCGCCGTCGCCGCTTGCAGCCCGTGCCATGGCAACCGCCCACCGTTGTAGGGGCTTGGCGATGCCAAGCCCACGCGGGAAGCGCACCTACGCCTTTGCGCGAAGTCCTCCGGCAGCGCACGCCTTTTCACGAGCCCGCGCGCAACCCCGCGCGGCGTGCTCCCTACGGCGCGGCCTTCACCGGGATCGTCACGGGCCGGGAAACACGATGACCGATCCCGACCGTTACCGGCGCCGCCGCGCTGGCCGCCACGTCCGCGCTCAGATCGAACCTCACGTCGTAAGCGCCCGGCATCGTCCGTGAAGCGTTGATCGTCAGCGGCGTCTGGGCCACGCCGCCCACCGTGATCGCCAGCAACGAAAGGTCGTCCAGCACCCGGTCGTCGGCCAGCCCGGTCACCGTCGCCAGCAGTGTGTCGCCCGGCTCCGCCGGCTTCTCGCTGGTGATCGCCACGCCGCTCAAGTCCGTGATGGCCAGAATCGCCGGAGGCGCGGCATCGATCGCGATCACCACCGGCGCCGCAGGAATCCCCGCCGAGGTCAAGCGGAGCACCGCGGGACCCAGGTCCACACCGGCCGGAATCTCGAAAGTGACAATGCCGTTCTCCACCGAGAGCACCACCGCCCCGACTCCGTCCACGGTAATGGCCGTCGAGGACGCCGAATCCCCCGCCAAATGCCGCACCGGTATCGCCGCCTTGCCGCCGGCGTACACGCTCGGCTCGCCCGTCTCCGGATTCACCGGCATCGGCGTCACCACGGGAACGCCCGGGTTCGCCGGTCCCACGCGCAGTGCCGAGGCCAGCGTGGCCGTTTGCAGGTCCGTCGCCACGGTCAGGGGGACCGCGCTCGCGGCGGCGCTTTCCGAGACGTGGACGTTCACCAGCAGCCGGTCCGGACCGGTCACCCAGACGCCGCGCACCGCGACGTCGCTCGTGCCAAAACCGGCCACGGTCGCGCCGGTCGCGAACTGGGTCCCGATTCCCACAATCTCCACCATCGACTCCGACCCCGCCGGCAACATGTCCGGAGTCATCCAAAGGCCCGGCGCGCCCGTCTCGGCGAACTGTTTGCGCACCGCCGTGTAGGGAATCAGGAACCTCGCGGTCTGCCCGGCGGACTCGACCACCGACACCACCGGCGGGGGGCCGGACGCGCC
>CAZVIK010000040.1:0-455 GCA_964627045.1 uncultured Solibacteraceae bacterium
TTTCCGACCGCATGGACGCGGTAAGGGAGTGGTTAGAATTGTAACGGAGTTGGAATGGACCTCTTGGCGATATTAGACACACTCAGACGACTAAAGCCACAACCTGCGCCGCTGCCGGCGGTGCGCCTGGGACACGTGGCCGCGCGCTGCCGCCTGGCGAAACGGGTGAAGGTGGGGCGGGGGCCGGGCACGCTCACGCAGGCGCTCAACGTGGCCGCGCAGTTGGCCGCGACCGGTCGCTGGAATGCTGAAGGGCCGATCACGGTCAACGCGCCGGCGGACCTGTTCAACCGTCTTCAGGGGACCACGCTGGAGCGCTATGACGCGACGTATGCGGTCAATGTGTATGCGGGCGTGTACGACCTGCGGGACGGTGTGGATTTCGAGCGCCGGGTTTTTAACCCGGGCCCATTCCCCATTGGGCAAAAGGGGTTTTAAAAAACACAGCGGTTTTT
>CAZVIK010000040.1:465-24310 GCA_964627045.1 uncultured Solibacteraceae bacterium
CAGCGCGGCGTGGATTTCGAGTGCGGAGACGACACGCGGCCCATGCCGCAGAGGGCAGCCTGGTTATGAAGATCACCCTTGCTTTTCAGGTCTTCAACAAGGCGCACTGGCTGGAGCCGCTCATGGCGAGCTGGCTCGACCGGCTCTCCGGCGCGCACGAGGTCGAGGTGATCGCCGTCTTCGATGACCTCGCGGACGGGTCTGACGAGGTTGCCGCCGGCGTCGTGCTGGAGCGCCGCGTGCCGTACAAGTTCCTGTACGCGCAGGATGGCTGGGAGGTCGTCTGCAACAACCTGGCGCTGCGCGAGGCCACCGGCGATGTGATTGTCTTTATTCAGGACGACAACTGGATTTACGACGCCGGCTGGGACGATACGCTGGCCCAGGTGTTCGCGCGCCTGGGCGACCGCGCGGGCCTGGTGGGGCTGCTGGCCGGGGGAACCTTCACCGGGGCCGCGTACACGCGCGTGGAGGCGGATCGACCGCGCAAACACCGGTACTTCTCCGGGTTCGGGATTCCTGACGCGGGCCTGGCCGTGCACGCGCTCGATTTCGTCATTCGCCCGCTGGCCGCGCGGACCGAGGTCATGCGGCGCGCCGGCGGTTTCGATATGGTCTATGCCCGCTCGTCCTGGAACGACATGGACCTGTGCATGAGGCTTTCCTACGACGCCAGTATGCTCAACGTCTACGTGCCTTTCGACCTGCTCAACCTGGCGGCCAATGTGTATCACGGCGGGCCGGCGCTCGACAGCGGGCGCTTCCAGCGGGGGCGCGACCTTTTCATGGGGCGTTGGGGCGGCCGGCTACAAGGGCACCAGGGCCGGGCGCAGAAGGTGTTCGATCTGAAGGAAGTTGACCAGGGGTTGATGTTCGATGAGTGAAGTCACCAAAAACTCACTGCCTATTGGAGCCAAGATTCGCGGCCTGCGGGAAGAGGCCGGGCTGTCGATCACCGAGGCAGCTCGCCGCCTCGACATGCCCCGGCTGACGTGGTACCGGGTCGAGGTCGGAAGTTCGCGCCTGCCCACGCGCTATACCCTCGCGCGCATTGGCCGGCTCTTTGAACTCTCGGTTGACGAGCTGACCGAGGGCACGAACTACGACGCGCTCAAGGCGGAGCCGCGTGAGCGCCGGCAGGTCGAGGCGGAGAGACACGCCGGCCAGTTTGCGCCAGGCGACTATCCTGCGATCTACGCAAGGAACATGCAATGTGTTTGACCAAAGCCGCTCTCGAAGCCGCGCTGGGCAAACCGGCTTACATCGCTGAAGAAGAGATCGAGCCGCTGTGCCGGCACGCGGCGCAGGTGCCGGCGGATGGTACCGTGGTCGAGATCGGCGCGGCCTGGGGCGCGTCGGCGGCCTTGCTGCTGCTGAGCGCGCCGGAGCCGGTGAAGGTATGGAGCGTTGACCCGTTCGTGCCGCACGAGGGCTGGCAGGCGTCGCGCGCCGGATGCCGCGAAGCCGTCAAGCGGGTGCTCCGGCGTGTCGGGGGCAAAGACTGGCTCAGCCTCTATATACGCTGGGCGCTCTGCCAGATGTACAGCCACGAGGTGGCGGCGATCTTCGACGTGCAGTTCGCGGTGGGCCAGGATGTGAGCCTGCTCTATATCGACGGCGACCACAGCTACGAGGCCGTAGGCCAGGACTTCGATCTCTGGCTGCCGCACATGCGCAAGGGCGGCGTGATCCTGCTCCACGACTCGCGCCGGCTGCCGGGCACACCGGAAGGGGAGTTTGCGCGCGGCTGGCCGGGACCGACCCAGGTGGCCGAGGAGCTGCGCGACTGGCAGACGAATGGCGAGGGCTGCCCGGTCGAGCTTATCGAAGAAGCCTATTCGCTCACGATCTGGCGAGTCCGGTGAATGCGCGCCGTCTCCCGCAAGATTGGCAAGGCGCTTGCCGGGATACGGCAGGCGGTAACGGAAAGCGGGCTGACGCCGGGGATGCTGGACAACTATGAGGACTATCTGGCCGATCTGGTCGAGGTGGGGTTGCTGGCGGTCGCGCCTGATACCGACCCGCGCCGGCTGTCCGAGCAGATGACCGGTATCCAGATCATTCGTGCGGTTATGGATTTGGGAAACGAAGGGCAGGAGACGTGCATAAAGACCTGAGCAACCCGGAGTACACCGCGTGGGCGGCGTTCCTGAACCGCGCCGGGGTCATGTGGGGGCCGGGCGTCACGCAGACGTACCAGCTCGTCCGGCTGCGCAACACCGTCGCGGACGCCCTGGCGCTGCCGGGCTACCGCCGGCTGTACCCGAAGGCGCTCAACCCATACCAGTTGCGCTTCGCGGACTTCGCCGCGCTGCCGACCGTGGACAAGGCGCTCATGCGCCAGGACGTGGACGCTTACACGCGCCGCACGCCCGACGCGCAGTACATCACCACCGGGGGCAGCACCGGCGAGCCGTTCGGCTTCTACCGCACGCCGAAGGCCTTCGCCCGCGAGCTGGCGAGCAAGGCGCACCTGTACCACCGGATTGGCTGGAAGGAAGGCGACCGGCAACTGACCCTGCGCGGCCTGGTGGTCAACGAACAAAATCACATGGAGTATGCGCCCGACCTCGAAGAGCTGCGCTGCTCGTCCTACCACCTCACGCCGGAGCATATGGCGGTCTACTACGCCGAAGCGCTCAAGTACGGGCCGGAGTGGATCAGGGCCTATCCTTCGGCGCTGGCGCTCTTCGCCCGGTACCTGGTGGAAAACAAGCGCCGGCTGCCTTCGGTGCGCGGTATTCTGTGCGCCTCGGAGAACCTGTACGACGCGCAGAAGGCGCTTTTCGCCGAGGCGTTCCCAGGGGCGCGGGTCTTCAGCCATTACGGGCACTACGAGTGCGCGGCGCTGGCCGGCTACTGTGAGCACGCCGACACGCACCACGTGCTCCCGCTCTATGGCTATGTCGAACTGCTCGACGAGACCGGCGCGCCGGTGACGGGCCTGGGCCAGGTGGGGGAGATCGTGGCGACCTCCTTCATCATGAACGCGACGCTCTTCGTCCGGTACCGCACCGGCGACCTGGCCGAGTATGGGGGCCAGGAGTGCGAGGCGTGTGGGCGCAAGACGCTGATCCTGCGCCAGATCGTGGGCCGGCAGCAAGAGTTCCTGGTGACCGCGACCGGGCGGCTCATCTCCATGACCGCCATCAACATGCACGATGACACGTTCGACGCCGCGACCCGGTACCAGTTCTACCAGGACCAGGTGGGCGTTGTGGAGCTGCGCTATGAGCCGGCCCCGTCGTGCGACGACGCGGCGGTGGAACGGATGCGCGCCGGCTTGATGCAAAAGCTCGGCAACGACGTGCAGCTCGCGTTGACGCCCGTGGAGAAGATCGAGCCGACTCCGCGCGGCAAACACCGCGTGATCGACCAGCGTCTGGACCTGCACTTTGCTCACGGGAGGTGAGACGTGCTGAAACTGCGCAACCGACATGCTCGCAACACGGGGGCGGATACAACCGACTACATGGTGCAATGCCCGAAGTGCCAGGCAGTCACCGTCCGGTCCAAGCTCGTCGAGGATCAAGACGGCAACCTGCGCTGCCCCGAAAGGCGGTGCCGGGCTGTCGTCATTCAGGCAACCAATTGAGAGGTGCAGCGTGAGCGACAGGGTGGCCGTCGTCAAAGCGGAGCGGTATCCCGACGCGATCAGCCTGTGGGAGCCGGCGGAGCGGTATCCCGAATACCCGTTCCCGATCTGGCCGGTCGAGAACTACAGGAACCCGGTCTACGCCGGCGTGCGCCAGCTTTTTCACCTGCTGGGGTATGACCAGGCGCACGAGGGCACGAAGGGCTGGAACCCACTCGGCCACATTGTGCAGCCTGGCGATACCGTGGTCGTCAAGCCCAACTTCGTGCTGAGCCGGCACAAAACGGGCGGGCTGCTCTGGTCCGTTATCACCCACCCCTCGGTGCTGCGCGCGGTCGTCGATTACGTCTGGATCGCGCTCCAGGGCGAAGGCAAGATCGTCATTGCCGACGCGCCCCAGTACGACGCCGACCCGGACGAACTCCGGCAGCTCACGGAGATCGACGACCTGTGCATGTTCTACGACAACTTCCCAGGTCCCACCGTCCAGTACCGGGACCTGCGCGATTACTGGTCGCCGGGCCGCCACCATCGCACCGAGACGCGCCGGCTGCCGGGCGACCCGAAGGGCGCGGTGACGGTGGACCTGGGGAGCCGGAGCGCCTTCACCGGTCTCAGCCGTCCCGTGCTGGAGCGGCTGTACGGCGCGCGGCCACTCCGTGACGAGACGGTGCTGGCCCACACCGAGGGCCGGCATGTCTACGAGGTCTCCGGCACCATGCTCGACGCCGACGTATACATTTCGGTTCCGAAGCTCAAGACCCACAAAAAGGTGGGGGTCACGCTCAACCTCAAGAACCTGGTCGGGATCGCTGTGAACAAGAACCTGATCCCGCATTACACGCTGGGCGCGCCCTCGGAAGGGGGAGACCAGTACCCGGACGGCCTGTTCAACCCGGTCGAGGCGGCGCTGATCCGGCTCGAACGGTGGATGTACGACCACCTGGCCGGCTCGCCGCACGAGGCGCTGGAGCGCGTGCAGCGGGCGATCTACTGGCTTCACAACCACACGACGAAGCGCCTGGGTCTGAGGGTCGCGCCGTGGAAACGCGCCTTCGACGCCGGCAACTGGTATGGCAACGACACCGCCTGGCGCGCGGTGCGTGACCTGCTGCACATCATCACCTATGCCGACCGCGACGGCGTTTTGCACGAGCAGCCCCAGCGCCGTTTCTTCTCGGTCGTCGATGGCGTGATCGGCGGGCAGGGGGATGGCCCGCTCGCGCCGGATGCGGCGCACGCCGGCGTGCTCATCGGCGGCGAGGACCTGGAAGCCGTCGATCTGGCCGCGACGTTGCACATGGGCTTCGGCCCGTTCCTGCTGCCGCTGTACGCCGGGCACACGCGCCCGTTCGATGTCGTGACCGAGGGTGTCGCGCTGGGCACGGCGCGCTTCCGCCCACATCCGGGATGGGAAGGATGTATCGAGCAGGAGCCGAGCCAGATCAAGGCCGATGTCATGGGACTCTGGCCGGATGATCCGCTCAGCAAACATTACCGGCAGATTGGCCCCTAACAAACTTAGGGTGCGCTTATGTGTATGACAGAACCGAGCGAATACGAACTCCGCCTCTTGGCGCTTCTCAATCACGATATGGTGGTTGGGTTCGGCGGTGGGGTCTATCACAAGGGATTGACGCATTGGCGGCGGCGTCCGCCTGTGGCCGTCGTCTCTGAGGCGTGTGTGCGTTCGATGGAAGATCGCGGTCTGGTCGCTTTGGTCGGGATGGCTTTCTACATCACGGACGCAGGTCGGGGCGCACTTTTCGAGGTCGAAAGGGGGAAGGGACGCTCATGAAAGCGTGTCTTTTCGAGGACAAATATGTCGAGATCGACCCGCGCTCGCTGCGCGCCGGCGGTTCGTGGAGCGCCGCGACCGGCGACCCGCCGGTGCCGGACAACCACGCGCTGCTGAAGCTGGCGTATGAGCGGCTGTCGCGGTACCGCGCGCCGTTCATGCTGGACATTGGCGCGTCCACGGGCAGCTTCCCGCTCCTGGCCGCCCACATCCCGGAGATGACCGGATGGGCAGTCGAGCCGAACAACCTGGACACGCCCGACATGCCGAGCGTGTTTCAACTTCTGCGCACCAACCTCGAAATGAACCGCCTCGTGGACGGCACGCCGGCGCGCATGGCCGCCGCCGAGAGGAACGGTTTCGACATGCTCCGGGACTGGCTCACGATACCTGACCACAGCCAGATCAGAACCCTGTGTCTCGCGGTGGGGGCACACACGGGCAATGACGTGTTGAAGGTGCCGACGCCGGCGGAGAGCGGCCTGGCGACGCTTGGCAGCCCCGTCCGCTTCAACCAGTGGACCGAACTGCCGGTGACGGTCGTTGCCCTGGACGATTGCGCCGACCTTTGGGGGTCGAAGCGGATTCACTTCATGAAAATCGACACGGAGGGCGCAGAGCTGCTTGTGCTCGGCGGGGCCGGGGCGACCATCCGCGCACACAAGCCGGACATCCTGGTGGAAGTGCAGCCGAGGAACACGGCGCAGTTCGGCTACGACGCCCGCGAAACCGTGAACCTGCTCACGCGCTGGGGCTTCACCGGCGAGCAGGTTTCGGAAGAAGACTGGCTGTTCACCTGGGAGGGCTGAGGTGCTGACGCTGTTCACGACGGCCAAGCCGTTCAGCGACCCGCACATCGCCGTGATTCAGGACAACGCCTTCGCCAGTTGGACGCGCCTCGACCCGCGCCCCAAGATGATCCTCTTCGGCGACGAACCGGGCACCGGCGAGGCGGCGCGCAAACACGGCATGATCCACATTCCGCAGATCGAGCGCAGTCCCTTCGGCGCGCCGTTGGTCGCCGACCTGTTCGACAAGGCCTCGGCGATTGGGCACAACAGCGTCCTGTGCTACGTCAATGCCGACATCATGCTGATGCAGGGTTTTTGCAGCGCGCTTTCTTACATATTGAGCGCGCAACAGGGACTGTTCCTCGCCATTGGCTACCGTTGGAACGTGGACATCACCGAGCCGTGGGACTTCTCCGGCGACTGGCGGCTCAGACTGGCCGAGCGTGTCGAGGCCGCCGGCGAGAAGAACCCGCCCACGGGCATTGATTACTTCGTCTACCGCCCGCAGATGTACGCGGGCCGGATCGACCGGCGCGTGGCGCTGGCGCGCGGCTGGTGGGACTGGTACCTCGTCGCGCTGGCGCTGCAGCAGGGCGCGCCCGTGATCGACCTGAGCGCATGGGTCATGGCCGTGCACCAGAACCATCCCTGGGTCAAAAGCCAGGGCCAGGAAGTGCGCCGCGAGCACCCGGAGATGCAGACCAATGAGCAGATCATCGGCCACGATAACATGGCGCACCTGGAGCACGTCACGCACCGGCTGCGCAAGGATGGCACGATAGGAAGGGTAAGATGAGACAGCTTGCGTGTTCGGTCGTGGCAGTTTTCGCCTATCAGTTTCTTTTTCAAGGAGCGAAATGATGCCGGGTGATGCACACACAATAGGGACTGCTCACGGACGTTTCCAGCTTGACCTGAGCGAGTCCACACAGGACTGCGTGACGGACGCGCGCAGAGCACGAATTCGTGAGCTAGAGAGCCACTGGGCGGCAATACTCGATCAACACGAGATTGACGAGGCTTCAACCATGGCCGTGCTCACGCGGCTGGCCGGAGAGCGCACGCGCCAGGATAAGAAGTGGGGCGAACAAAACCACGACCCCGGCAAATGGTCGCTGATCCTGGCCGAGGAGTTGGGCGAAGCGTGCCAGGCGTTTCTCCAGGGCCGGCACGGAGACGCGGTTGACGAGCTGATCCAGGCGGCGGCGGTGCTCGTCGCCTGGATCGAATGTGAGGAACGGAAGTGCAGATGAGCGCCCTCTTGTATCTCGTGATTGGCGCCTGCCTTGCGATTTATCTCAAACGGCGTGGCGTCTTGGCGCGTGACTGGTTTGAAGCGTTTTATTGGTTTGTCTTCTGGCTGCCTCTATTCATCTACGTCGTCGTGTTGGTAGCCGAGGAACAAGTGAGGGGAAACCATGATTGACACATCTCGCATTGCCTTCGTCTGGACCGGCGACCCGGCCCTCACCCACATCGCCGCCGAGCCGCCGACCGAGCCGAAGGTCGGCGTGACCCTGTGGCCGGCGCTGCTCCCGTGCGACCTGATGGCGTGGTATGCCGAGCCAGACGCGGACCTGGCCGAGCGCATCCGCGCGCACGATGTCTTTCTGGTCAACGTGTTTCACTCCACGCGCAACATCGGCCATATCCGGCGCGTGCACCCCCGCGCGTTCATTATCGCGCTGCCCGATCCGCCCATTGACGCGGTGCTGGTGAGCCACTACTACGACATGCTGCGCCAGATGGCGATGGCCGATGTCATCGCCGGGCGGAATCCCACTGACGGGGCGCTCTACGGCGGGATGCTGGCGAAGCCGGGCGGCTGGCTCCCCGATCCTATCGGGCCGGCGGAGGCCTTCCGCCGCTACTGGAACCTGCCCAAAGAGGACTACCTTATCTCGGTCGATCACTCGATCTTCCGGGTGTCGCTCCAAAACGTGGCGGCGCTGGCGGCGGTGCAGCGCGAGACCGGGCTGCCGGTGCGCTACTGGGCCACCTACGAGCACACGCACGAATATGCGCGCATCGCCGGGCTGGAAGTCACTTTCCACGACGAAGTGACCGACTACGGGCAATTCTGCGAGCATGTCGCCCGCGCCCGCCTGGGCGTCGATATGTACCCCGTGCACGGGTTGGGCCGGCACGGGATGACGCACGCGATGGTGGGGACGCCGGCGGTCGTGAGCGCCTGGTGCAACCCGTGCGGCATGGTCGGGGCTGACCCGCTCCGGCCCGACCAGGCGGTCGAGTGGGCGTGCGAGCTGCTGGCGAACGCGCAGATGTACGCCGAAGTCCGGCAGAAGGGCTTCGAGGCGTGCGAGGCGCTGTACGGGTTCGACGCCTCGCGCGCCCGTATGGTCGCGTTCCTGGAGAATGTGCTGCCGTGAGAATCGCCTATATGCTGATTGAGGGCCGCGAGGCCGCCTCGTCGCGGCTCCGCGCGTATCTGATCGGCGACGTGCTCCAACACCAGGGGCACGAAGTGCTCTATGACCCGCCGGCGGTCACACCGGTTGACGCCGCCGTGTTCGTGAAGTGGGGGGATCAGGGGATCTTCGCCGCCTGGCGCGCCGCCGGCGCGAAGGTGGTCTTCGACATGCCCGATTACTGGCCGCACCAGGTCCCGCTTGCGGCGCACGCGGACGCAGTGACGGTCAACACGCCCGGCGTCTTCGACCTCTACCGGGACCGGAACCCGGTTCTGATCCCGGACGCGCTGGACGTGACGCCGGCCTCGCCGCTCAAGACGGGACAAGCGCCGGACGTGCTCTCGGTTTGCTGGTATGGCGGCTGGTACAGTATCGAGAACGCGGCAATGGTGGGCCGCGCGTGCCAGGCGCTGGGGCTGACGTTCGTGATGATAACAGGCTTTCCGGCAGACATTCCCGCGCCTTCGTATCCGGTCGAGATTGTGCCGTGGAGCCTGGAGACGATTGACCAGGCCATCACTGCCTGCGACGTGGCCGCCTGCCCGTCCACACGGCCCCACGCCAGTCCCAACCGCCCACTCAAAGCATGGGCGCTGGGGATGCCGGTCGTTGGGACGCCGATACGCAGCTACGTCGAGGTGGGCCTGAGACACCAGGCGACGACGCTTGACGAGTGGATCACGGCGCTGGAGACCCTGCGCGACCCGGCGCTGCGCCAGGCGGACGCCGACGCGGGCTGGATCACGACCCGCGCGTTTCGAGCCGAAGTGCTCGCTGAACGATGGCTGGAGGTGTTGACACGATGACCGACGAACCGTTGACCACGCTTGACGCGAACGGGAATCTAGAAAAGCCCTTTCTGACCGTGGTCACGCGGTCCTTCATGCGCGCCGGCGCGCCGGCGCGCCCGGTGATGCTGGAGCGGTGCGAAGCCTCGCTGCGCGTGCAGCAAGGCGGGGATTACCAACACCTGATCGTCTGGGACCACGAGGGCCTGGGCGCAGAGGGAAGCCACCGCCTCATCGTGGCAAGCGCTGATGAGGTGGAAGGGGATTATGTGCTGATCCTCGACGATGACGACGCGCTGAGCGACCCGGTTGCCATTCTCGCGCTGAAGCAAGCGGTCGCCATGCAGGACCGGCCCGATGTCGTCATGTTCCGGGTGCTCCGCTTCGGCCAGCCCTTCCCGCCGGCGGAGTATTGGGGAAAGCCTCCAGTGCCTGGACAGGTCTGTACTTGCAGTTACGTCGTCAAGACGGAGGTCTGGAAGCGGCATATACACGAACTGCGCGCCGACCACTACGAGGGCGACTTTGCCCTTATCCACGCGCTCTTCGAGCACGGGTACCGGGTGTTCTGGTACGATGTGATCCTGGCCGAGGTTTCTCAGATTGGGCGGGGGCAGCCAGAATAAATGTTCTACGATGGGTTTGGGGTTGTAGAAAAAATGTGCTACACTGGTGATATGCAGTGAGTGGTACGTTAACACCGTCTGATCGAAACGCGCCGGCGGTACTCCACGCGGAGGGTGACCAGGCCAGCATCGACGATGGCAACGCCTGGACGCGCACGCTCAGCGCGCTGACTGCCGGTGACGTGGCGGAGATTGACCGATTGGTCCGTATGATGTTGGACATCGACGGGTTCGGCTTTCTCCGGCTTGAGTTTGCCGCCGGCAAGCTCAAGATGATTACCATAGAGGCGGGAAAGAAGTTCTAGCGGGGGTTTTCCCGCACACTGCATTCACATAGACTGCGCGATGACCGCGACGAGCGGCGGGCGCACCCATGACCACAATGGTGGTCGGGTGCGCCTTTTTTTGTTTACCAAGAAGGGGGTACCTCATGCCCTGGGTAATCGTGAATACCGGCGAAGGCGATAAGCCCTGGTGCGTCTACAGAGAGGGCGCGGACGGCAAGCCCGAAGGCACGTCCTGGGGGAGTCACCGGACGCACCCTGACGCCGAGGACCACCGGCTGGCGCTCGACGCCAACGAGTCCGAGATGGCCGCGCTCGTTGCGGAGATGGCCCCAGACGGCAGCTTCGAGCGCCTGCGCCAGGACCTGGACAAGGCGGTCCAGGCTGCCGCCGCGACGCTCTTCGGCGCGGACTCCGAAACCTTCGTCCGCTACGTGTTCGCGGCCTCGCTCGTGGTGCGCGTCTGGTACCGCAATGACGAGCCTGGCAAGCTCTTCGCGGTGGATTGGGCGCGCAGTGCGGACGGCGCGCTCACCGTGACCAACCCCCGCGAGGTCGAAGAAGTCTCGATCTTCCGCCCGGTTGCCGAGATACTCGCCGGCAGCCGTCCGAACGGACGTTCGGCGCGCGTGGCCGAGGTGAAGGCGGCCAGCGCGAGCTGGAAGGTGGGCGCGGCCCGTGACCTGAAGATCGTCAGCCGCGATTCCTGGGACGGCGACGCCGCGAAGGGCCGCATTTTTGCGTGGGCCGGCTTCGATGGGGATGATCCCGACTCCGCGAAGGCGCGGCGCGCCTTCCTCATCTACGACGCGGGCAGCCCGGACCTCAAGGGATCGTACAAGCTCCCCTTCGCCGACATTGTAGATGGCGACCTGGTGGCGGTGGACGCGGGTCTGCGCGCGGCTGCCGGGTATCTCCCCAAGACCGACGCGCCGGCGGCGGTGCTGCGCCGGGCGCGGGCCGTTCTCGACGCCTATTTCGACAAGCTCAACGCCGGAACAAGTTCCGGTAAGGCCAAAGAAAAAGAGATGGCCCCTGCCACGGTCGCGGAGATGGCCGCGCCGGAAGGCAGCTTCGAGGCCTTGCGCAACGCGCTTGACCAGGCCGTGTCCGAGCAGCGCAGCCTCTTCAACGTGCCCGCCAACGGCGGCCTGTACGTGGTCTGGACCTTCGCCGACCAGGTGGTCGTCACGGTCTGGGGGCCGGCAGGCGACACGCTGTACCGCGCCGATTGGAGCCGCAATGAGAGCGGGGCAATTGTCCTCGCCAATGTCACCAAAGTTGAGGAAACGGTCGTCATCCAAGCCGCCGAGATGGACGGCAGGGGTGACCCGTTTGGCGGGTACGTCGCTCGCCTGGAGCGCGAGCTGGCCGGGGAGCCGGTCGCGGAGATGGTGCGCTTCGATTATGTGTCTGAGTTTCGCGGCCAGCCGCCCGACATCGCCCTCGCGGAGGGCGTTGACCTGGCGGCGCTGACGGAAGGCGATCCCGAACCCATGTTCCTGACGCTGCCGGTCGGCAAGGTTGGCGCGGTCAGCCGGAGCAACCTGCGCTGGAATGAGGCGCTCACAAACAGCGTGGTTAAGCAGATCAACGACCGCAGGCCGGGCGGGATGATGGGCCACATCCCCGACGAGAAGATCGACAGCGCCTTCCCGGTGCCGGACGTGCACTGGGTCGGCGCGGCGCGCATCGGTGACGAGGCCTGGGCGAAGGGGTACGTGATCCCTGGCGCGGTCAGGGAGTACGTGCGCCGCCAGAAAGCCACCGGCGGCAAGATCGCCACGTCGATCTTCGGGCCGGGGGCGCGCCAGCGGCTGAAGGACGGGACCTCGGTCATGGCCGCGTTCACCCTGGACCAGCTCGATCTCGCCCCTTACGTGCGCGCGGCGCTCCCGCTGAGCGGCGAGTTCGAGATCACGCGCCAGATGGCGGGCCAGGTGGCCCAGTCCGAGAGCCGCATCGTTCCGAATACCCAAACAACGGAGGAAATCGAAATGGATCGTAACCAGATCATCGCCGAGATGACGCCCGCCGACGCGGGCCTGCTGCCTGACGCGGTGCGCCAGGCGGTCATCGCCGAGTACACGGCGGAGCACGAGGCCGAGAGCCGGGTCGCCGAGCTGACCCGCGAGCGCGACGCCGCGCAGGGCCGGGTCAGCGAGATGACCACGCAGGTCGAGACGCTGCAAGGCCGTGTCGCGGAGTTCGAGCGCGCCGCCTTCGACGCGACCGTGACCAGCCGGATCGCCGAGATGACCGACTGGCCCGCGACCAGCGACGACGCGAAGGCGCGCCTGAACGCCCTGCGCGCCACGCTGCGGGCGCGCGTCGTGGCGGAGATGGCCGGCGCGCAGGACGCCGGGAAGCTCGACGCCGTGCTCACGCAGCTTTGGGACGGCGAGTTCAAGCCGCTGGCCGAGATGCTGCGCGACACGCTCGCCGGACCGTCCGCGCTCGTGCCGGGCAAGAACAACCAGCCCCAGACTGACGAGACCTGGCGCAAGAACGTCGCGGACAACGCGCCAGCCGAGAAAGCGCGCCTGGGCCTCTAGCGCCCACGCCGCTCTCACCGCCGCGACACGTGTGACCTGAGAACAATCACGGAGGAAGTGAACGATGGCTGAAGTCACGATTGACGCCCTGAACGTTCGTGCGCTCGACGACGCGATCTGCGGCAAAGCCGAGGCCGGCGAAGCCATGAACCTGGGCGATTGGATTCGGATCGGGTCTGACGAGAAGGCGTACCAGACCGACGCGAGCACCGGCGCGGGCGTGTCCGGGAAGATTGGTCTCGTGGTGGCCGCCAGCGACCACTACTACAACAGCGACGGCAGCATTGCCGCCGGCGAGACCATCACCTATGTCGGCCTGGGCGATGTGTACCTGGGGGAGGACGCCGCGCTCGACGAGACGAAGGCGTACTACCTCTCCGAGGAACAAGGCCAGATAACGGACGTGGAACCGTCCATCTCGCGCCTGGTGGGGTACCCGACCAGTTCCAAAGTGTTCTTCGTCAACCCGAACGCCGCCGAGCCGACCAGCTAGACCGGACCGGTCTGGCTGAAGTCGTTTCTGCCGCAATTACACCGAACGAGGTTCGGAAGGAGAAAACAAGATGCCAGTCCTCGGACGACGCGCGCTGATCGACATTGCGCTGCCTACGGGCGTGAGCGGGAACGAGATTGCGCGCATTCAAATGCAGGAAGGGATGACCGCGCCAGAGGTCATCGCCAACGCCGCCGCCGTCATCGGCGTGGTCAACGAAGAGCTGATGACCGATTACGGCGGGGTCATCAGCGAGACCGACCGCGTGTTTGCGCGGTATATGCAGGGCCAAAGCGCACGGTCGATGACGCCGCTGCGCGTCGAGTTCAAAGACTCGGACAAGGTGCGCTCCGAGAACGTGGGGCACATGCTGCCCATCAACGACTACCAGGACGCGATTGGCTGGACGCCGCTGTGGTTGCAGCGCTGCAGCCGCCTGGACGTGGACGACGACCTGCGCCTGATCGCGTTCCGCTGGCGCAACCGCTTCGACTACGAGCTGTTCCAGCGGGCGCTCACGCCCACCGAGAACACCATCGGGGGCAACGGGTACGACGTGCCGTGGGCCATCGGCTCCGGCGTCAGCGTCCCGTTCATCCCGCCCCAGCAAGGCGCGACGCAGTTCGACGCGACCCACACCCACTTCATCTACAAGAACGACGCCACCACGGGTGTGGACCACGGGACGCTGCTCGAAAGCATGGCGGAGGAGCTGCGCCACCACAGGCACAGCGGCCTGCTCACCGCGTTCGTCAGCGACGCCGAGCTGAACGATTACGCCGCGCTGGACGGCTTCGTGGAGCTGACTCCGTCCAACATCCAGACCATCTCCGGCGCGACCGAGGCCGGCGACCGCGTGCGGATCATGACCGGCGAGGCCTACGGCATCCCCGGCCAGCTCTTCGGCTACTACAAGTCGAAGGTGCGCGGCCTGATCGAGCTGCGGTCGCACGACCGCGTGCCGGAGCACTACGCCTGGATGACCCGCTCTTACGGCCGGCTCAGCCCGCTCAACGGGCTGGTCGTGCGCGAAGAGCGCGGGAAGGGCTTCGGCCTGATGGTCATGCCCAAGATGACGGACGACATGGTGCGCCAGCTCGATCACCTGGCTTTTGAAGCCACCTACGGCATCGGCGTCAACGACCGCACCAACGGCGTGGCCGGCTACATCGCCGAGGGCGCGTCGGAGTACGTCACGCCGACGATCTCCTAAGCGCGTCCCGCGCCGCGCGCTGAGCAAACGACAGGGGCGGGCGTTCCCGCCCCTGTCGCAAGGCTTCGGTTCAGAACGCCAGAGAAAGGGCGACCGGTGAGCGAGACGCAAACAGTGCGCGTCAACTGGTTGGGGGTGAACTACAACCCCTGCGACGGGTTCGGACGGATGCACCTGAGCTTCGTCCGTGCGCTGCTCATGCATGGGATCGATGTAATGCCGGTGGACCGGCTCGTGGCAACCACCTGGCCGGCCTGGTTGCAGCGCCTGGCCGGGATCGACATGGCCTCGTACTTGACGATCACGAGTGCGCCGGCGCAGTGGATGCTTCCGCTGCCGGGCCGCCAGTGGCTCTTCACCATGTACGAGAGCACCCAGATTCCCGCCGAGTGGCCGGACCTTATTAACACGCACGCCCAGCGCGTGCTCGTGCCCGCGCCGTGGCTCGTGGACGTGTTTCAGGACTGCGACGTAAAGAAACCGGTCCACGTCGTGCCGTTGGGCTTCTGGCCTGACGAGTTCCCCGTGATCGCCCGCTGGCCGGAGAACCGGCCCTTTACCTTCATGTGCATCGGAGACCGGGGCAACCGGAAGGGATGGGACCTGGCCTACCGCGCGTTCTTCGCCGCCTTCCCGAATGACTCGGACGTGCGGCTGATTATCAAGACGCGCAAGACCGGGCTGGACTTCGTGGACATGACGCGCGGCGCGGTGGGGATCAACGGGGCGAACTCGGACCGCCGCGTGAGCTTCTGGCGCGAGGACCTGCCGAGCCTGGCCGAGGCGTTCCCGCACTGCGACTGCTTCCTCTTTCCCACGCATGGCGAGGGATGGGGGCTGCCGCCGCGCGAGGCCGCCGCGATGGGCGTGCCCGTCATCTGCACCGCCTGGAGCGGCTGCGCCGAGGGGATCGAACACTGGGCGTACCCCATCGGGTGCCGGCTCGTCCCAAGCCAGATGAAAGCGGGCGGGTACTGGGCCGAACCGAGCCTCGACGACCTGGTGGCGCAGATGCGCTGGGTCTACGAGCACCGGGACGAGGCGCGGGCTTTTGCGCGCGAGGCTGCCGTCTGGCAGCGCGAACACCAGACGTGGATGCACGCAGGCGCAGTCCTGGCGGACCTGCTGGAGCAGTTTGCGTAGAGGGGGCGTCATGGCTTACACGCTGACCGCCGACCAGATCACCGACATGCAGGGCGACCTCGGTATCACGAACGACCAGACCGTGTTTACCGACGCCGAGCTGCAGCGCTTCTACGTCCGCGCCGAGGGCAGTTACCCAAAGGCGATGGTCTTCGCGCTGCGCCAGTTGCTCGCCAACAAAGCCAAGCTCCGGGACTACGGCACCGGCCTGTCCTACGAAAAGGAGTCCCAGGTCTACGACCACGTGAAGGGTCTCTTGAGCGTGTGGCAGGCCGAGGACGACAGCGAGGACGCCGGCGGCGGCAACCAGGTCAAGGTTGTGGGCGTGCGCTTGCAGCCGCGCCGCGACCGCGACAAGCCGGACACGGGCAGCCGGGAGGAACCGCTGGCCCCGCACAACGAGTTGTACCGATGACCGCGTGGGAAGACGACACCACCGACCGCATGAAGACGACGGCGGATCGCATTGCCGCCAAACCCACGAGCATTGTGGTTACACGAGACGGCGCGCAGCGGCCGGCGCAGGTGGTGCGCCTGGACCTGCAAAGCGCCTCCGCCAGCGTGCAGCGCGGCCCAAACGCCGAGACCGGCGTGCTGCGCGTGCTCATCACCGGCTACAAGGGCTACCCGGAACTTGCCGACACCGACCTCCAGCGCGGCGACCGGTTCTATACCGGGGGCGTGCTGTATGAGGTGGTCGCGGTCGATACGACGAAGACCTGGCGGCTCGAAGCGCTGGCCGAGGCGCGCCGGTGACCGCGAGAGGCTGGTCGCCCGGCTGGTACAAGAACTGGGGATCGGTCTTCTACTGGATCAATCCGCCAGAGCAGGCGTTCGGGGGCCTGTACGACGCCTGGACACAGCAGATTTACAACGCGGTCTACGCGCTCCTGGTGCGCATGGCCCCGCGCATCGAGAACTGGATGAAAGAGAACGCGCCGTGGACCGACCGGACCGGCAATGCGCGCCAGAGCCTGTGGACGACCGTCATTCCACAGATGACCGAGATCATCCTGATCCTGGCGCACGGCGTCGAGTATGGGAAGTTTTTAGAGCACTGTAATGCGGGGGCCTACTCCGTCATCGCCCCGGCGCTTGACGAGTTTGGGCCGGAGATCATGAGCGAGCTGGCCCGCATGGGCTTTGCGATCTCCTGATCTTCGGATCGGAAGTGCAAGGACGCACATGAGCGCTGAAGACGACGTGAAGACCATCCTGGCCGCCGACGCGACCCTGAGCGCGCTGCTCACGGGCGGCGTGCTGACGTTCGACGAGACTGGGCGGCAAGGCCTGTCGCGGGGCGGGACGCCGGCCGTCTTCGATGCCACCACCGGGCTGCTCATGCCCTGCGCCGTGGTCAAGGCGCGGGCGCGGATGGCAGACGGGGCGATTGTAGACGAGGCCGGGCAGGAAACCAGCACGCGCCAGGTGGTCGAGGTGTGGGTGTACCAGGATGGCGACGCCGGCTACAGCGCCATAGACACTGCTTTGGCGCGCGTGTACACGCTCCTCCACGCCAAACACGTGGGGGACGCCGCCGTGTTGTGGGCCGGGAACACGGTGGTGCGCGAACGCGACCCGGCGCTTGAGAACGCCAGCGTGGGGCGAGGGGATTACGCGCTCCACGCCATTCAAACCTGACCCCAGGGGAGGTTAGACAACATGGGTAAGAATTTCGGTCTCTACGATGTGAAAGTCGCCCTCATGAACGCGGACGGCTCCTACGGAGCCGCTGTGGACGTGGACTCGGCGCGCGTGTTCGTGGTGCGCCTCAACACCGTCAACGGCACGCTGGAGGGCGATGACGAGATCACCGACGCGCACGCGCGGGCGATCTCCGCCAACCTCGAATTGGAGTTCGGCGGCCCGGTCCAGTTCGATGTGCTCGCCGCCATCACCGGGAAGTCGAGCCACGTCTACGCCGAGGGTATGGCGAACCAGGCCACGTTGATCTCGTTCGACAACTTCAACTTCCCGTACTTCGCCGTCTGTGGCCGCTCCGACCAGACGATAGCTGGCGATGACCACGTGTACCTGCCGAAGGTCAAGATCATGGAAGGCTTCGAGGTGTCCTTCCAGTACGGCCAGTACAGCATCCCGCGCCTGACGGCGATGGGGCTGCGCAAGGTCCCGTGGAACATCTTCTCCATCGTCGAACACACGGCGCTCACCGAGGTCGTGATTCCGCCCGTGCTCCCGTCGTAAGGCGGGCACGCGCTGACAGAACGGATACCGGCACAGCCGAAAGGAAAACAGGATGACACCCAAGAAGCAACGGACGCGGACTGCTGCCGAGCAGCGGCGGGTGTTGAGCCAGGTGCGCAGGCGGATCGCGGAGCCGCCCACACCCACGCCGGCTGCCGAATGGCGGCGCGAGCGCGAGGAGGGCGTGCCGCTCACACTGCCTTCGGGCAATACCGCGCGCATCCGGTCGATCAACTTCGACACGCTGCTCAAGTACGGCCGGCTGCCCGATCCGCTCACGCCGGCGGTGCACGAGCTGCTGACGAAAGACCCGAAGAAGGACGCGCTGGCAGACCTGAATAACCACCCGGAGGACCTGGCTCCCTGGCTGGCGCTGGTGGACGCGGTGACGCTCACCTGCTTCGTGCAGCCGAAGGTGCTCGACATTCGCGCCGACGCGCTGGGTGACCGGGTGCTCGCTGACGACGAAATCCTGCTTGAGGACGTGCCGCTGGGTGACAAGATGTACCTGCTCAACCTCTTCTACGTGCCGGTGACACTCCTCGGCTCCTTTCGTCCAGAACAAGAAAGCGATGTGGGAAGCGTGGCAGGCGCAGAAGACCCAGGGACGGCCGGCGAGCCGGATCTACCGGATACGCCGGTGGGCGAAGTCGGTTAACGGCTTTGACGGCTGGTTTACCGCCGCGTGTTTCGATGCGGCGGTCAAATACTTCGGTATCTGGATGGAAAACAAGCTCGAAGAGCGCGACGACGATTTCAAGCCGATCTACACGCTCGACGAGCTGCTGGAAGACGAGGCCGACCGGCCCATGAGCGCCAAAGAGGTCCTGATGGGTATGGGCGGGGTCACGATCTACAAGGCATAAGGGGCGTAGCTTGGTTGGAATCGGTGGCGGCGCAGGCGTCGCCATTGGCACGGCACACGGGCGCTTCCGTCTCGACCTGAGCGAGGTCACACAAGGCCGCGTGACGGTTGTACGTGAAGCGCAGTTGATGTCGCAGGCCTTCAACCAGATGGGCCGGCAGTCCGCCACGCAAATCGGCACGCTGGCGGGGCAGCTCGGCGCGCTGGGTGGGGAACTGACCAAGCTGCAAGGCCTCGGCGTGGTCTTCGGCGGCCTCACCGCCGGCGGCGTCGCGGCGGCGCAGAGCGTGCGTAACCTGACCTCGCTCTTCAAGGTGTTGGTGGGGAGCGAGGAAAAGTCCGCCGCGCAGATGAAGAACCTGCGCGCCTTCGCCGATGACATGCACCAGCCTTTCATGAACGTCATGGAGGCCGCCACCGGGCTGGCGCAGTCCGTGGGCCGCACCAACGTCGAACTGCGCGACGCGGTATCGGTCGCCCAGCGCCTTGCCATCCTCGACCCGGCGCAGGGCGCGAAGGGCGCGGCCATCGCCATGCGCGAGTTCCTGTCCGGCCAGGTCCAGAGCCTGGTGATGCGTTTCGAGATGGACCGGGGCCGGCTGCGCCAAATCCTCGCTGAGGCCGGCGGCGACCAGGCGAAGGCCGTCGAGGGGCTTAACCAGTACGTCAACGAGATCGGCTTGACCGAAGACGCCCTGCGCAAGATGGGTGAAGAGGGCGTCGGCGTGTTCCAGGTCCTCGGCAGTGAGGTCACCGAGACAGCAGCGGAGGCCTTCACGCCCTTCCTGGTGAACACGGTCATTCCCACGGTGCAGCACCTGTCCGCGTTCTTCCGAGACCTGCGCGAAAACCACCCCGTCATCCTGCAATTGGCGGCGGGGTTCGTGACCGTGGCCGCCGGCGCGACGCTGCTCGGCACGGCTGCGGGGCGTATCAGCACCACCCTGGCGACCGTGCTGAGCCTGCTGCAAAAGATTGCCGCGACCGAGGCGATAGGCTCCCTGGCGAGCCGTTTCCAGCGCTGGAACGCGGGCGCGATGACGGACGTGGCTGCGCTGGAGGGCGGCACGCCGGCGGGGGCGGGCCGGCTACGAGGCCTGACCCGCGCTGCCGTTGGCGTTGGGGCGCTGGCCGTTGGCACGCACTTCGGCGGCGAGCTGATTGCGGGGCTGGCGAACCTCGGCGCGCCGGAACTGGCGCGCTTCAAGGGAAAGACCGGGCAGGACGTTCTCAACGAGGTCGGCGACACGATCAAGAAGATCGTGGTTGTTCTGGTCAACCTTTTCGGCCAGGTTATCACGGCATTGACGCAGTTCATCGGCCAAGTGGAAATTGTGGGCCTGCGCCTGCAACAGGCTATTGGCAATGTCATCAGTGGCCTGGTTGAGGCGATGGGCAACCTGATAAATGGCGTCGCCGATGCGCTGGCGGGGGTCTTCGACACCACCCAGATGAAGCAAACCGCGAAGAACCTCTGGGGCTTTGCCGAAGGCGTCCGTATCACGGATGAAGCGATTGAACGATACGGCGAGCAAGTGGACCAGCGCGTCCGCGACACCGAAGCCTACTGGAACCAGGCAACCGCCAACCTTGCCAAGTGGCTGCTCCCACAACCCGAAGCGGCGAAGCCGGAAGCCGAGCCGGAGGCCGCCGCCAAGATCAGCCGCTACACCGACGAACAACTTCAGGCCTTCGCGCAGTACCAGGAAGACCTCACGGACATTCAGGAGTCCGCCCAGCAGGAACGCGAAGACGAGCTGAAGGCGCACGAAAAGCGCAAGACCGAGATCGAAGCCCAGTACCAGAAGACGCTTGCGCGCATGGCCGAGGACGAGGCGCTGCGCCGGCGGCGCGCCGAAGCCGACCTGGACCGCCGCATTGCCGAGGTCGGGGCCGAGAGCCAGGCGCATGAGATCGAAGAGGCCGAGCAGCACACCGCGCGCATGGCGGAGATCGAAGCCTCCGCCGCCGAGCGCCAGGCAGACGAGAAAGAGAAACACCTGGCGAAGCTGGCTGACCTCGAAGAGCAACACGACGAAGACGTGCGCAACGCCGCCATGAACCTGGACGCCGTGGCGCTCGACGCCGCCAACCGCCGCTATGAGAAGGCGGTCAAGAAAGAGAACGACGATTACGACGCCCGGATGCAAGACCTCCAAGAGGAATTGGAGGAGCGCCGGCAGGTCGAAGCCGAGGCGCACGCACAGCGCCTGGCCGAGGCGCAGGCCGCCGCCGCAGAGCGCATTCAGCAAATGCGCGCCGAGTTCGACCAGCAGGAAGCGCTTCACGCCGAGGACCAGGCGATCCAGCTCGCGCGCATGGAGGAAGACCACCAGGCGGAGTTGGACGCGCTCGACGTTGCTCATACCGAGCGCATGGGACAGATCGACGCCCAGGAACAGGAAGAACTCGACGCCCGCGAGCAGGCGTGGATCGAAGAGTTCAACAGCCTGGAGACGCACAACCTGCGCATGATCGCCACGCAGGAGAAGGGCCTGAACCAGCTCGAAGCCGAACTCGATACCTGGTGGCGCTCGCAGACCACGAAGGGCCAGCAGGCGCTCGCTGCGCTCGAAATCCTGGCGACGAATGCACAGCAGCGGCTCAGCGGAATCACCAACCTGGTCGGGGGCGTTATCAGCGCCATACAGGGCGTTATCGGGGGAAACACATCCCAGGCTTCCTCTGGACAGGGCACGATATTCGGCATTCAAGTCGGCGGGTCGTCTGGCGTGCAGTCTGGCGCACCCTCCACGCTGCGCTCGCGCTACGCCGGCGTGTCGGCGGAGGAACGCCGCGAGGACATGGCCCGGCGCATTGGCGTGCCCTATACCAACACGACCCAGGCGAACCGCTGGGCCGTCCAGCAGTCGCGCTGGGGCGTGGGCTTTGGCCGGCAGACCGGGGGAGCCATTCACTTCACCGGCGCATACATGCTCCACGAGGGCGAACGTGTCTACCGCGCCGACACCGCCCGCCTGATCGACGCCATGCTGCGCACGGGCAGTCTGGCGAATGCGCCCGCCGGACGAGGCATGGGCAAGGCAACGGGGGGCGCGACGCACGTCATCGAAAGGCTGGAGATCGTGCTTGGCGATATTGGCCGCTACACCGCCGATGAGATCAAGCGCCTGGTGCAGCAGGGCATCGGCGAATACCTTGATTACGCGGGGGCGGCGACATGACCTACCAGGCGGCGCTCGACCACGACAACACGGGCGGGCTGGCGGACATGAACCCGCAGCCGGCCAGCGTCGGCATTCAGGTCCCCGACGAACGCTACGGCGGGGGCGGCTCCGTCTTCGAGGACGGCGCGCCGTTCACCGAGTGGGTCTACGACGGCCTGATGAGCGCGGACCAGTACGCGGCGGTCCTGGCGCAGCTCGGATTGACCTCGGCCAAGACGCGCGCCGTCACGATCAACACCACCGACGCGCACAGCCGGAGCTTCGTGCTCCGAAATGGTACGGCGGTTCGACCGATGGTGGGCCGCGATGTCGAGTACAAGGGAGGGTTCTACCGCAACGTGCACATTCGGATCATCGACCTGGAGGCGCTGTCCTGATGCCAGCGTTGAGCAACCCGACTCTTTGGCGCACCGCGCCCCACCGGGCCAAGCAGTACCTCTTCCTGCTGAAGCCCACGGTCGTCTTCCAGGCGCAGGTGAACCAATCGACCTTCACCTATCCCCTGGCCCAGTTCAACTGGAACAACGCCGTCGCCGGCGCATACACCGACGTGCTGGCCGATATGACCGTGCTGGTCGGCACGACGGCGGGAAGCGACGATCTGGGCCGGCAGCGCGTGCGCAAGGCTCCCACGTCCAGCGTTTTCTACATCGGCTGGGCCTCGCAGGGCGACCGCGACGGCGAGGTGGCGCTGGCCGACGACCGCTGGATCACCGTGCTCGATCTGTTTCAGGTGTGGTCCAAAACCCCCTACTACAGCGGCGCAGTCCAGTACAAGGATTACGACATCGCCGCAGCCAGCTATGGCACGAACCTCTTCCCGGTCGCCAACGGCGGCCCGGCGCGCTTCGCCTTCGTCGATCCCGCCACCAACCAGGCCACGCTCTCGTTCAGCGGCGCGAACTCCTACCACCCCGCCAGCGCGACCATGACGCACGCCTGGGACTTCGGCGACGGCAGCCCCGCCAGCAGCGCGGTCCAGAACCCTGGCAATGTGACCTTCCCGCTCGGCTCCGGCTTCCGTTACGTGCACTACACCGTCACCGACCAGTACGGGACGGCGCGCACGCACCACATTCCCGTGGTGACCCGGACACGGGACGGGGAGTACGCGCCCATCACCGACTTCGAGATCACCGCGCACACCGTGCGGCCCGAAGGCCAGAGTCTGAGCGTGCGCGTCTACGAGGACATCGATGCGGCGGATTACCCGGACGGGACGCTGGCGCTCATCGCCGAAGAGGAATGGTTTGGGGATACCCAGGCGGACCTCGCCGGGCCTGCCGGCGCGATGAACGTGCGCTTCGTGGGCTGGCACCAGTCCGACCCGGCGCAGCTCACGGCCACGCGCGAGGGCCTGCGCCGCGAGACCACGCTGGACCTGGTGGACGTGCTGGGCAAGCTCGACGAACTGCCCGGCTTCCCGCAGCTCGTGGAGCACGCCACAACGCCCGACGACTGGGCGGAGATGAAGAACCCCAGCCTCGACAAGTACCTGGCGTACCTGCTGGACCTGCACAGCACCGCCCTCGGCGTGGCCGACTACCTGCCGTCGATCACCGAGCCGACCGGGTACACGAGCAACTACCCCTTCTCGATCCTGTCCAGCGACGGGGCGAGTCTCTATGCGCAGGTGGAAGAGCGCGCGGACGCGGCGGGGCACCACCTGACGTGCAACATGCAGGGGCAGATCATGGTCCGCCCCGATCCCCAGGTGCAGCAGACCGGCGAGCGCACTTCCACCGTCATCGTCGATTTGGTCGAAGATGACTGGGAGGAGCTGCGCACCGAGCACAACCGCGCGCCGCGCGTGCACTGGCTGCACGGGAGCGCGATCCGCGCGCACGCCGAATCGCCGGCGGCGTTCTT
>CAZVIK010000041.1:0-24027 GCA_964627045.1 uncultured Solibacteraceae bacterium
TTCAGTTGGTCAACGAAAAGTTGAGCGAGTATTTCGACAAGAACCCCTCGGTGATGCGGAAGATCGTCTCCAAGGCGATCGACGCGTCGCGCGCTAGAGAGGCGGCGCGGCGCGCCCGCGACCTGACCCGGCGCAAAGGGGCGCTGGATTCCGGCGGATTGCCGGGCAAGCTGGCTGACTGCCAGGAACGTGATCCGGACCACTGCGAGCTTTTCCTGGTCGAGGGCGAGTCGGCCGGCGGCACCGCCAAGGCCGGGCGCGACCGGAAGTATCAGGCGATCCTGCCATTGAAGGGCAAGATCCTTAATGTCGAGAAGGCCCGTTACGACAAGATGCTGGGGCACGAGGAAATCCGGGCCATGATCACGGCTATCGGCACGGGCATCGGAAAATCGGAGGGCGACTTCGATGTCGCCAGGCTGCGCTACGGCAAGATCATCATCATGACCGACGCCGACGTGGACGGCTCCCACATCCGGACCCTGCTTCTCACCTTCTTCTTCCGCCACATGCAGGAACTGATCACGCGCGGGCACGTTTTCGTCGCGCAGCCGCCGCTGTATCGCATCAAGAAGGGGAAGAGCGAGAAGTACATCAAGGACGAAAAAGAGTACGTCCGTGAAATCCTCCGGCGCGCCACCGAAAACGTGGTTGTCGAGTTCGGCAAGTCCAATGGCACACCGGCCCTGCGTGCCGACGGCTCCGAACTGCGCGGTTTCCTGATGTCGCTCGACTTTTATGTAAATAAACCCCATATGGGCGGGGGGGGGGGGCGCACCCAAGGGGAAAGGGGGGCGAACCCAAACCCCCAGGACGCGCACTGGTCGGGGCGTTGTCGGCCGCCGGCCTGAAGGCGGATCTTGAGGTGGACGAAGAGCACGGAGCCTGGATGGCCACCTACCGGGACTCGGCGAACGCGCCACGGTCGATAGGCTACGATCTGGCCGGGATGCCCGAGTACCGAAAGCTCCGGGCGCTCGCGCGCCAGTTAGGGCGCTTCAACCAGCCTCCCTTCGTGGTGGCCAAGGAGAACTCCCGGCAGACGCTGGCAAGCTGGCCGGAGTTGCTCGAATACGTCAAGAAGGAAGGCACCCGCGACGTCAACGTGCAGCGCTACAAAGGGCTGGGGGAAATGAACGCCGAACAGCTCTGGGGCACCACGATGAACGCCGAAACACGAACCTTACTTCGTGTGCGATTGGAGGACGCCGTCGAGTGCGAGGAGATTTTCTCCACGCTCATGGGCGAGGACGTCGAAAATCGCCGTAAGTTCATAGAAGAGAACGCTTTAGACGTCCGCAACCTGGATGTTTGAGGCATCAATTCCTTTAACTAGTTTTTGACGATTTTCGGGCCGCTTTTCTAGTATCCTACTGGGTGGGGTGGAGGCCTATGAGAAGAACCTTTCTTGACTTGCTGGTAGTGTGTTTCGTGCTCGCGGGGATGGCCTTCGGCCAGTCTTCGGCGGGCTCGGGAAGCGTGCTCGGTGTGGTCACCGATCCAAGCGGAGCGGTGGTGCCTGACGCGGCCATCACCGTGCGCAATGTGGACACAAACATCACCCGCAGTATCAGTTCCAACGAGGCGGGCCGTTACGAAGTCGTCGCCCTTCAGCCGGGCGAATACGAGATCCGCGTAGTGAAGTCCGGGTTCGCCACATTGGTGCGCTCCGGAGTCACACTGGCGGTCGGTTCGCGAACCACTGTGGACCTGGCCCTAACGGTCTCGGCGACCTCGGAGGTTGTCAATGTGGAGGCCAACGCGGCCGCCGTTCAGGTGGACAAGACCGAAGTCTCAACCGTCGTGAACCTGAACGACATGCGCAACTTGCCGCTGAACGGCCGGCGCTGGGATGCGTTTGTCATGACCACCCCGGGCGCCACCAACGATGGTGGCTACGGGCTGATCACCTTCCGCGGCGTGTCCGGCCTGTACAACAACAACATGATCGACGGGATGGACAACAACCAGGCCTTCTTTTCCGAGGCCAAGGGCCGCACGCGGTTGCAGTACGGCATCAGTTCAGAGGCGGTGCAGGAATTCCAGGTGGGAACCAGCAACTTCTCCGCACAGTACGGCCGCTCGGCCGGCGGCGTCGTGAACGCCGTCACCAAGTCCGGCGCCAACGAAGTGCATGGAACGTTTTTCTACCTGATCCGCGACGAGGCGCTGAACGCGACGAATTCAATCATCGGGCCTTCGCTGGTGGCGCTTAAACAGCCGGCGAAGCCTGAGGACCGGCGGCAGCAGTTTGGACCTTCTGTTGGCGGTGCGGTAGTGAAGGACAAGCTGTTCTACTTCCTCAGCTACGATCAGCAGAAGCGCAACTTCCCGGCTGTGGTCCTGCCCAGTTCGTCTTCGTTCCTGACGGGCACCGGTACCGCCGCGGGCTACACCAACGTGCAGAGCTTCTACAAGGGACTGGTCGGCCAGCAAGTGCGGCAGGGCAACCAGTGGATCGGGCTTTCACGGGTCGACTGGAACTTGAGCCCGAGAAACCAGCTTTCCAGCACCGTGAACATCCTCCGTTGGGACTCGCCCAACGGGATTCAGACCGCGCCCAACCACGCGATTCATGAAAGCGCCAACGGCACCGATGCGGTGAGCACCGAGACCGTTATCGGCCGGTGGACGGCCACCATCACCAACCGCCTGGTGAGCGAGCTTCGCGTCCAGTGGGGCCGCGACTTCGAAACGCAGATCCCCAACGCGGTCGGGCCCGCCGTCGGTATCACAAACGGCATCAGCTTCGGCATGGCGAACTATCTGCCGCGCGCCGCCTACCCGAACGAGCACCGCTGGCAGGTCAGCCAGGACTTCAGCTACCTGAAGGGACGGCACTCGCTGAAGTTCGGCTACGACGTGACGCGCGTCCACGATTCGATCATCAACCTGTATAGGGGTGGCGGCGAGTATAGCTACTCCCTGATGAACGACCTGGCCTTGGATTGCCAGAATCCGGCGATGCCGCTGCCGCTGAAGAACTGCACGGCGGAGAACACTACGGTTGGGGTCGTGGGCAAGCACTAAACGAATTTCTACCAAGCCTTCGACACGCTGGGCCAGGGCGGGAAGACGGAGTTTTCCAGTGTGGACTGGGCCGCTTACGTGGAAGACAGCTTCAAGCCCTGGACGAACCTGACCGTCAACCTGGGGCTGCGCTACGACCTCCAAACGATGCCGGAGATGGCCGGCAATCCGGCGGTTCCCGCGACCACCAAGATCAACACAGACCGCAACAACTTCGGTCCCCGGGTCGGATTCTCCTGGGATCCGTTCAAGAGACAGAAGACCGTTATCCGCGCTGGAGCCGGGATGTACTACGGGCGCGTGCAGAACGGGACCATCTTCAACCTGATGGTCAACAACGGCGTGAGGTTTAAGAGCTTTACGTTCTCCCCGACCACGGCCGGATCGCCGGTGTTTCCCAACGTGCTGACCGCCATCCCGACCGGCTCGGGCGCCACGCCTGATGTGGTGTTCGCCTCGGGCGATTTTGCCAGCCCGCTGATCTATCAGACGGAGTTCTCCATCGAGCAGGAAGTCGCCCACAACACTACGTTGACGGCGACCTATATGTCGTCCCGTGGCCAGCGGCTGCCGATCTTCCGCGACACCAACCTGCCGCCGCAGACGACCGCAACCTACATCTTGTGCGGATCGCCGCAGGTCGGCTCGAGCACCGCGTGCTCCAACATTCTGGGAACCGTGTCCGTGCCGTTCTTCACTGGGAGCCGCGCCAACACCAGCTACGGCTACATGACGATCGCCGACAGCGTGATCAACACCTGGTACAACGGCTTCGTGTTGCAGCTTCGCAAGCGCTTCTCTCAAGGCGTGCAACTGCAGGCGTCCTACACGTATTCCAAGGCGCAGGACAACGGCCAGTCGTCCCAGACGATGACGTCGTCCAACCAGCCCTTGAACACCACCAACTTGCGGCAGGACTATGCGCTGTCGGATCTGGACCAGCGCAACCGTTTCACCATGTCCGGCTACTACGTGCCGCCGTTCCATCGCATCACGAACCGAACCCTCCGGACCGTGCTGGACGGGTTCCAGTTCTCCGGCATCCTCTCGTTGTACGATGGACGGCCCTACAGCGGCTCGGTTTCCGGCAGCCCGAGTCCTGCGGGGCGGGCGGCCGGACTGCTCGGTCTGGGCGGCAGCTCGCGCGTACCGTGGGTTGGCCGCAATACCTTCACCAACCCCGGCGGCGCCACCGTGGATGCGCGTGTCGCCCGCGAGTTCGCGTTCTCCGAGCGCATGCGGCTCCAGTTGATCTTCGAGGGCTTCAACGTCCTTAACCGGATCAACGTGACCGGCATCACGACCACCCAGTACAACATTCGAACCTTGACCCTGTTCCCGCGCACCGACTTCCAGTCGGTCTCGGCCACAGGTACCAACCTTACCCGCGAGCGGCAGTACCAGGCCGGCGCTCGATTCGTGTTCTAGCCTCTCCTGGGGCGGACGGCTTCGGTCGTCCGCCCCTTTTCCCCAAAAGAACTACCTCTTGACGATGCGGATTTGCATGTGTATGATTTAAGCATACATATGTTTGAAGCGGGCGTATCAATGGCGCTCTGCGACTCCTGCCCTACCAAGGATCGCATCCTCGCCGCTGCCGAACGTCTTTTCGCCACCAATGGGTTTGATGCCACGTCACTTCGGGCGATCACCTCGGCCGCGGGCGTCAACCTCGCCGCGGTGAACTACCACTACCGATCCAAGGACGACCTGATTCGGGCGGTCTACGAGCGGCGTCTCCGTCCCGTGAACCAGGCCCGGCTGGAGCGGTTGCGGGAGTACCTCGATGCGGTGGGCAACGGCCCGGTGGAGCTTGAGCCGGTGCTCCGGGCGTTTCTGGAACCCGTGGTGCGGTTGCGCGTCGAGAAGGATGGGGCCGACCTGGCCCGCTTGCTCGGCCGGACCTACGTGGAGACCTCCAGCACGGCGCGGCAGGCGTTCTTCGAGTTGATGCGGGATATTGCCCGTCCCTTTACAGACGCCTTTCGTCGCGCTCTACCCGAGGCCGGTCCAGTCGAGCTTGCCTGGAAGATGCACTTTTCGATCGGCGTGATGGCGCACACCATGGCCGGGACCGAACACCTGAAGTTCGTCTCCGGCGGTTTGTGCGATCCAACCAACGGCGATGACGTTTTGGACAGGGTCGTCTCGTTTGTGGCGGCGGGCGTTCGCGCTCCCGTGCCTTCCCAATCGAACCGGAGCTGAAAGAATGACCAGAACTACCCTCCTCGTACTTCTGTTTCCGGTCATGCTGGCGGCGCAGGTCTCCGCGCCGCTCGAACTGAGCCTGAAACAGGCCATCGAAATGGCGCTTGCTCCCGACGGCAACGCTCGCGTCAAGATCGCGCAGGAGGCGGTGCGGCAGGCGCAGTTCCGCTCAGCCCAGGCACGCGCGGCGCTGCTGCCGAACATCGACGGCTCGGTGGCCGAGCAGAACCAGACGCGCAACCTCGCCGCTTTCGGCATCAAGATCAGCGTCCCGCTGATGGGTTTCACCATGCCGGAGAAAGCCGGCCCGTACAACACCTTCGACGCCCGCGCCAGTTTGACGCAAAGCGTTCTCGATCTCAGCGCCATCCGCCGCTACCAGGCCGCGAGGGTTGGTCTCCAGGCGGCCGGCGATGAAGGCGAAGCGGCCCGCGACCAAGTCGCACGGCTGGCCGCCACCCAATACCTGGCGGCGCTACGAGCCGCGGCCAAAGTGGAATCGGCCCAGGCGGACTTGCGCCTGTCGGAATCGTTGGTGCAGCTCGCCTCCAACCAGAAGGATGCCGGCACCGGCACGGCGATTGAGGTGACACGCGCCAAGGTCCAACAATCGCAAGCCCGGCAACAGCTCCTCCTGGCGCAGAACGACGCGCGCCAGGCCCACCTGGAACTTCAGCGCACCATCGGCCTGCCCATGGAAACGCCGGTACGTCTCACCGGCACCCTCGACTTTCAACCCGTCGCCGAGACCTCCCCGGAGCAGGCGCTGCAGGCCGCTTTGAGCGCCCGCGCCGATTGGAAGGCGCAGCAGAAGCGCGAGCAGGCGGCCAAGCTCAGCTACAGCGGTGCGAAGCTCGAACGGTTGCCCGTGGTGTCGGGCTTTGCCGACTACGGCGCCATCGGCACGGGGATCACCAACGCCTTTCCGACGCGCACCTACGGCGTCGGCATGCGCGTGCCGCTGTTTGACGGCGGCCGGCGCGACGCGCGGCGCGGCGAAAGCCTCAGCCAGTACGAGCAGGAACGCGCGCGGACCGCCGACCTGCGCCGCCAGATCGAACTTGACGTGCGGCTCTCGCTGGACGATCTGCAATCGGCCCGCGAACAGGTGGCCGTCGCCGGCGAGGGGCTGTCGCAAGTGGAAGCGGAACTGGAGCAGGCGCAACGGCGGTACCGCGCGGGCGTAGCTGGCAGCCTGGAAGTCACCGACGCGCAGACCCGCCTGGCTCGCGCACGCGACAACCGGATCGCTGCGCTGTTTCTCTATAACCGCGCCCGGCTCGACCTGCTGGCCGCGATGGGCGCCATTCGGCGGGTGGCGGAGTAGGAGCAAAAACCATGAAGAAGCGAATCATCCCCGTAATTCTGGTGCTGGTCTTGGGGGCGGCGGTGGCCGCTTACCTCAGCCGCCGCTGGAAGGCCGATGCGTCCGGCACAGTGTCCTTTTCCGGAAACATCGAACTTACCGAGGTCAAGATGTCCTTCAAGACGGCCGGGAGGATGGCCGAATTGCTGGTGCGGGAAGGTGAGACCGTGAAGCAGGGTGCGGTGCTGGCCCGGCTCGACAAGGAGCAGTTGTCGAGCCAGCGCGACGCCCAGCGCGCGGCGCTGGCCGCCACCGAATCCCAACTGGCCCAGTTGCAGACGGCCATCGAGTACCAGCGCGCCACGCTCGCCAGCGGCGTCGCCGCCAGCCGCGCCGACCAACAGCAGGCCGAAGCGCGGCTGCGGGAGTTGCTGGCCGGCGCCCGAGCGCAGGAGATCCAGGAGGCGCGCTCCGCCGTCGACGCCGCTCGCACCGAACAGACGCGGGCGGCCAACGACTGGCAGCGCGCCCAGACGTTGTACAAGAACGAGGACATTTCGACCGCTCAGTTCGACCAGTTCCGCACCCAGGCCGAACGCGCCGCTGCTGCCCTGCGCCAGGCCGAGCAGCGCCTGGCCCTGGTCGCCGAAGGGCCGCGCCGCGAAACCATCGACGCGGCGCGCGCGCAAACCGAACGCGCCAAGGCCGGTGTGCAGATGGCCGAAGCCGCCGCGCTCGAGCTCCGGCGCCGGGAACAGGAGATGGACGCCCGCCGCGCCGAAATCGCTCGCGCCCGCGCGCAGCTCGCGGTGACCGAATCGCAATTGAAAGACACCGAAATCGTCTCACCTATCGACGGCGTCGTGCTGGTGAGATCGGCCGAACCCGGCGAGACGGTGGCCGCGGGCTCGACCATCGTCACCCTGGGCGACATCGAGCGCCCCTGGCTGCGCGGCTACGTCGGTGAGACGCAGCTTGGACACGTCCATCTCGATCAGAAAGTGCGCGTCTCCACCGACTCGTTCCCCGGGAAGACCTACTGGGGCCGCATTTCGTTCATCTCCTCGGAGGCAGAGTTCACCCCCAAGCAGATCCAGACGGCCGAGGAGCGCGTGAAGCTCGTCTACCGGATCAAGGTGGATCTGCCCAACCCCGGCCGGGAACTCAAGCTGAACATGCCGGCCGACGCGCACGTGCTCTTCGCCGAGGGTGGCAAGTGACTTCCGCTCCTCCCATCCTTGAGATGAAGGACCTCACGCGCCGCTTCGGGACGCTCTCGGCGGTAGATCGCCTGAACCTCCAGATCGCGCCGGGCGAAATCTTCGGCCTGGTCGGTCCAGACGGCGCGGGCAAGACCACCACGTTGCGCCTGTTGTGCGGACTGCTGGATCCTGACCAGGGCTCGGCGCTGGTCGCCGGGCACGACGCTGCCCGCGAACCGGAAAAGGTGCGGGACCACATCGGTTACATGGCGCAGCGTTTCGGACTCTATCCGGACCTGACCGTCAACGAGAACATGTGGTTCTACGCCGACCTGTTCGGAATCCCCCGTGCGGACCGCGAGGAGCTGCTTCCCCGCCTCTTGCAGATGACGCGCATGGAACCATTCCGCACCCGCCGCGCCGGCTGGCTTTCGGGCGGGATGAAACAGAAGCTCGCCCTGATGTGCACGCTTCTGCACCGGCCCCGCATGCTCATCCTTGACGAACCGACCAACGGTGTCGATCCGGTTTCGCGGCGCGACTTCTGGGACATCCTCTACCAGTTGGTCCGCGAGGGGATGACGGTGCTGGTGACCACGGCGTATCTGGACGAAGCCGCGCGTTGCGACCGCGTCGGGCTGATGCACCGCGGGCGGTTGATTCGCTGCGACACCCCCGCGGGGCTCACCCGGAAGGTCGAGGAGGTCTGCTACAAGTTCCGGACGCCGGACCAGCGGGCGGCGAAATCCCATCTAGCGGCGCTCGACGGCGTGGCCAGCGTCGAGCCATTCGGCGCGGACCTGCACCTGTTTCTTTCGCCTGCCAGGACCAGCGCGGAGAAGCTTGCCGAAAGCCTGGTTCGCAGCCGTCTCGGCCCGGCGGAGTTCTCGACGATCGAGCCTTCCCTGGAGGACGTTTTCATCCTCCACATCCGGAAGGCGCTGGCGGAGGCGGCATGAGCCCGCAACCGCCCGCCGTGGAAGTCGAAAACCTGGTCAAGCGCTTCGGCAACTTCGTGGCCGTCGACCACATTTCGCTCCAGGTGCAACGCGGCGAAATCTTCGGCTTCCTCGGTCCCAACGGCGCCGGCAAGTCCACGGCGATCCGCATACTTTGCGGCCTGCTCCGGCCATCCTCGGGCCGCGCCCTGGTTGGCGGTTTCGACGTCATGAAGGAACCCGAAACCGTGCGCGAGAACATCGGCTACATGTCGCAGAAGTTCTCTCTCTACGACGACCTGACAGTGGCCGAGAACCTCGACTTCTACGGCGGCGTCTACGGCGTCCCGGATGCCGTGCGCCGGGAGCGCGAGGAGTACGTCCTGCGCATGGCCGGCCTGGTGGAACGCCGCGATTCGCTAACCCGCCTGCTCGCCGGCGGCTGGAAACAGCGGCTCGCGCTCGGCTGCGCGATCCTGCACGAACCGCCCATCCTGTTTCTGGACGAGCCGACCAGCGGCGTGGACCCTTTGGCGCGCCGTGAGTTCTGGGACCTGATCTACGAGCTGAGCGAGCGCGGCCGCACCATCTTCGTCACCACTCACTACATGGACGAGGCCGAATACTGCCACCGGCTGGCGCTCATGTACCGGGGCAAGATCATCGCCATGGATACGCCGCAGGCGTTGATGCGAAACGCCGGGAAGTCATCGATGGAAGAGGTTTTCGTGTCGATGATCGAGGCCGAGGAGCGAAGCGCCGCATGAACCTCAAACGCACGCTTGCTGTCGCGCGCAAGGAGGGATTGCACATCCTGCGCGATTCCCGGAGCCTCATCATGGCGCTGGCCATCCCCGCGCTGATGCTGCTGCTGTTCGGCTACGCCCTCACGCTCGACGTGGACCGCGTGCCCACGCTCGTCTACGATCACGACAAGAGCCCCGAGAGCCGCGAGTTGATCGCGCGGTTCGCCGGCTCGCGCTACTTCCAGATCCTGGGCTCGGTCGAGGAGTACCGCACCATCGAGCGGATGGTGGACCAGAGCCGCTGCCTGATCGCCGTGGTGATTCCGCCCGACTATTCGCGGACGCTCCACGCTGCGGGCGACGCCGAGGTGCAGTTGATCGTGGACGGCAGCAACTCCAACACTGCGTCCATCGCCATGGGCTACGCCGAGGGACTGGTGCGCGCCTATTCGTTCGAATTGCGTAACCAGGCCATGACCCGCAAGGCCGGTACGACGCTCAAGCCCCCGGTCGATGCTCAGGTGCGCGTCTGGTACAACCAGACGGTGCAATCCAAGAACTACGTCGTGCCGGGACTGATCGGCGTGATCTTGGCGATCATCGCCGCCATGTTGACTTCGCTGACCATCGCGCGGGAATGGGAAACCGGGACCATGGAGCAGTTGATCTCGACGCCCGTGCGCGCGCAGGAGATCGTGCTCGGAAAGATGGCTGCCTATTTCGCTCTGGGCCTGGTGGACACCATCACCGCCCTTTGGGTTGGCGTCTATCTCTTCGAGGTTCCGCTGCGTGGAAACCCGCTGCTGATGCTGCTGTCCAGTTGCATCTTCATGTTGGGCGCGCTGTTCACCGGGATCTTCGTCTCAGCGTCCACGCGCACGCAGTTGGAGGCCTACCAGATCGGCCTGGTGGTTTCGTTCCTGCCCGCGTTCCTGCTTTCGGGCTTCGTCTTCGCCATCGAGAACATGCCGGTGGTCATCCAGGGGATGACCTACCTGTTCCCGGCCCGCTACTTCGTAACCGTCGCGCGGGGGATCTTCCTGAAAGGCGTCGGCCTGGAGATCGTCTGGTTCGAGTTGCTGCTGCTGGCGGGGTACGCGGCCTTGCTGTTCGTCGCCACCACGCGGAAGATGAGGGCCAAAGTCGCATGAGCGGGGCGTGGAGGAGGATTCTCCAGATTCTGAAAAAAGAGGTCCGGCAGACGTTGCGGGAGCCGAGGCTGCGGGCCATGCTGATCGGGCCGCCGCTGATCCAATTGCTGATCTTCGGTTACGCCGTCAACCTCGACGTGGAGAACAGCCGCATCGCCTGGATGGACCAGGACCGCTCTCCCGCCAGCCGGCGGCTTCAGGCCGCGTTCGAAGCCTCGCGCAACTTCCGTGTGGTCGCCGAGCCGCGGGACGACCACGAAGTGCAGGATCTGTTGGACCGCGGGCGTGTGCAGGGCGTGGTTCGCGTGCTCCCGGGATTCAACCGCGACCTGGAACGCGGCGAGACGGCGCAAGTTCAAATCCTGGTCGACGGGACCAACTCCAACTCGGCCTCGATCATCGCGTCGCAGGCTGGAATGCTGGTGGCGGGGTTCGGCGCCGAAGCCATGCCGGTGCAGATGCGCTCGCGCCTCTACTCTTCGACGGCGGCCGCCGGCGGTCCGGTGAACCTTGGTGTGCAATCGGTATCGCTGCGCACGCGAGTGTGGTTTAACCCGGAGTTGCAGAGCCGGGACTACTTCGTCCCGGGCGTGGTGGTCAACATCATCACTCTGGTGACCTTGATGCTGACAGGCATGGCGATTGTGCGGGAAAAAGAGATCGGCACGATGGAGCAGCTCATGGTTTCGCCCATCCGTTCGGTCGAGCTGATCGTCGGAAAGACGCTGCCCTTCGCTTTGATGGGGCTGTTCAACGTGGGGCTGATTACGGCCGGGGCTCTGCTGATCTTCCGGGTGCCGTTTCGGGGCAGCTTGTTGTTTCTGTTTGCGTGTGCCGCGCTGTTCCTGCTGAGCACGCTCGGCGTCGGGCTGTTCATTTCCACCATCAGCCATACGCAGCAGCAGGCGATGATGAGCTCGTTTTTCTTCTTCAACCCGGCGTTCATGCTGAGCGGGTTCGCATTCCCCATCGCCAACATGCCGGTTCCGGTGCAGCTGGTGACCTACCTGAACCCTGTGCGCTACTTCATGGAGATCGTGCGCGGCGTGTTTCTGAAGGGCACTGGGCTGGAAACGCTCTGGCCGCAGATGCTGGCGCTCGCCGTTTACGGCGTCGCCATTCTCACCTTCAGCGTCCTGCGCTTCCACAAACGGCTGGATTGAGGGGCACGGCGGCGCAGGGACACCGCCGTGCTCGAAGAGAAAAGTTACGGCCTCAATTCCGGCGGAATCGGCAGGGTCACTTCGCCCTTGGCGGCCCATTCGGCCCCACGCGTGAAGGTGGCGACAAAGGTCGGCGTGTTGACCGCCGCCACATCGTGCCCCAGCATGTTGGCGAAGACTCGGCCTTTGCCGTAGTTCGACACCCACAGGATCGGCTGGTCCAGCCCGGGACCCGGAGTCGGCTGCCGCGCCTTCCCGCCGTATAGGGAATGGTCGTCGTAGGCCGTCGCCAGCACATGGAACGAGCCCGCCGGCTGGCACTTCAGGTTGGCGTAGAGCTCGTCCTTAGGCTGCGGCAGAGCCTTCTTCATCCCCTTGGTGATGGGATGTTCGGAGTCTTTGATGTCCACCACGAAGTCATGCGCCGGCGAGTGGTGCCCCTGGTTCGGACGCCAATTGCAACTGGTGAGTTTTTCGTATTCCTCCCAGCCGTTCATGCCGGCTACGGCGAAATGGAACACGACGACGCCCTTGCCGGAACTCGCGAAATCGAGCAGGGCCTTGTCGGCGCGTTCGCCCCAGCGCTGATCCGGGCGGCGCTCCTGGTAGTTCAGCACCACCAGGTCGTACGGAGCCAGCGTCTCGGGACCCGCGCCGCGGAACTCTTCCACAATCCGGACCTCGAACAGGTTGGTCGCCTCGAGCACCTTCCGCAACTCGGGCGTGACCGCTTTCCAATCGTGGCCCATCTGCTGGCCGGTGATGATGAGGGTTTGGATCTTGGGCGGGCCCGCCGGCGGTTTGGCCGGGGGTTGCGCCAAAAGGGAAACGGTACACGCGATCAGAGCGAGGACGAAGATCGTCTTCTTCATGGAAGCCTCCTGAAACTGCCAATTGTAGCCGAAACCGCGTGCAGTCGCTCTACACGTATACCCGCGGCACGCGCGCACTGATGCCGCACAGCACCACGTAAGAGATGGTCCCCGCCCAGCGAGCGATCTGTTGGGCATTGAGCGCGGCCCCGCCTTCCTCGCCGAGCAGCGTTACCGCGTCCCCCTCGCGGAGTCCCTCGATTTCGGTGATGTCGATCGTCGTCAGGTCCATCGACACCGCGCCGATCACCGGCGCCAGGCGTCCACGCGCGATCACCTTGCCCCGGTTTGACATCCGGTGCGGGATACCGTCGGCGTATCCGGCGGCCAGCACCGCGATGGTCGTCGGCCGCTCGGTGCGAAACGTTCCGCCGTAGCCCACCTGTGCGCCGGGAGGAAGCTGTTTCACCGCCAGGATCGTCGCTTTCCAGATCAGCGCTGGCCTTACATCCAGCACCCGGGGCGGCGCTTCTCCCTTGGCCGGAGAGACGTACCCATAGAGCGCGTGTCCGGCGCGCACCATGTTTCCCCAGGCCGGCCGGCGGCCGTAGGCGATCGGATTGGTGCTGGACAAGTGCCGCCACACCGGCGCCGCACCGGCCCGTTCCAACTCGGCGAGCACGCGTCCATAGGATTCGATCTGACGTTCGGTCTGCCCGCTAAGGTAGTCGGCCGACGAGGCGAAGTGCGTCATCAACCCTTCGAACTCCAGGCTTCGGCAGCGGCGGATGCTTTTCAGAATCTCCGCCGCTGGGTCCGGCGCCCCCAGCCGGCCCATCCCCGTGTCGAGCTTCAGGTGGTAGCGCAACCTCGCGCCGTGCGCCGCGGCGAAGCGTTCGAGCGCGCTCAACCCCTCCAGCGAGTGAACGACCGGGGTGAGATCGTGCTCCAGCAGCACGCGGTGCTCCTGCGGCAACGAATCAGCCATCACCAGAATGCGCGCGCCGATGCCGGCCTGGCGCAGGGCGACTCCCTCGCTCGCGTTGCTGACCGCCAGCCAGCGGGCGCCCTCGGCCTCCAGCAACCGGGAGACTTCCGCTGCCCCGTGGCCGTAGGCGTCGGCCTTCACCACGCACAGCACCTCGACGCCCTCTCCCACCACCGCTCGCACGCGCCGGTAGTTGTCGCGGATCGTGGAACGGGATACCTCCACCCAGCATCGGAAGGGCTGCGCGCTCATTTGTCTATTATCGATTCCCCGCAAGGCGCTGAAAAAGCCGCTCGTAGGCGTCGGTCACCGCCTCCCAACTGTAGCGTTCCCGTACGCGTTCCGCTGCCCGGGCGCGCCAGGCTTCACGCTCGCTCTCCGGCATCTCCAAAGCGGACCGGATCGCCTCCGCCAGGTTCTCTTCGAACGGCAGGCCGGCGCCGCCGGCGACTTCCTCGTTTTCTTCGGTTCGCAGGTACAACGTCAGGCAACCCCGGCCCATCGCTTCGATCAGCGCCGGGTGCGTGCCCCCGACCTCGGTCGCGTGGATGTAGGCGAAGGCGTTCGACAGCAACGCGTGGTAGCCCTCTCCGTAAATGGCGCCGGGAATGACCACGCGCGGATCGCGGGTGTCGCGCACTCTCGCCAGGTAACCCGCGGCGTAGGGCGCGTCCCCCACCAGAGCCAGCTTGAAATCCGTCTTGACGCGCTCGAAAGCCTCCCGCACCATGAGGGCGTTGTTCTCGGGCTCCATGCGGCTGACGTAAAGAAAATAGCGGCCCGGCTCCAGCCCCAGCCTCTCCAATGCTTCGGTACCGCCGGATTGGCCGGTTTCCGCTCCGTAGGGAATGAACTCGGTCGCCTTGCCGTAGCGGCTCCGGTAGTAGGCCGCGATGCTCCGCGCGTCGCTGACCACGGCGGTGGGCAACACCGTCGCCAGCCGCTCCGACATCAGGTACCAGAGCTTGGCGAGCGCGTTCCACTTGCGCCGCTTGCGCTCCAGCCCATCGACGTTTAGGGCCACCGGGATGCCCACCAGCCTGGGCGCGATCGTGAACACGGCGTTGGCTGCGTTGCAGTACAGCGCCACATCCTGGCGGTGAAACAGTAGGTGAATCGTGCTCAGCAGTGTATGCGCCAACGTCTCGGCATACTTGTGGCGGAGGGCCGGCAGGTAGCGAATGGCCACGCCGCGGTACGTAGCTTCTGAATGCGGTTGTCGCGCGTACACAGTCACCTGGTGCCCGCGCTTGGCCAGCCGCCAGGAGAGCTCCTCAGCGAAGGTCTCGAATCCCCCGTAGTTGGCCGGAATGCCGCGGGTGCCGAGGATGGCGAGCTTCATCAGCGCTCGACGGCGCGGGAGGCGCGCTGCTCGGCGCGCGGTTGGATCTTGGGTGCGGGAAGGCTCACCGGCGCGTAGCGGAACCACTTCGACATGTACTCGTCGGTCACACGCTTGCGGCTCATGATCGCGCGGCGCTTCCGCCAGATGCGGCTCCAGTGGCGCGCCAGGTAGCCGAAGGCGCGCAACGAATGGTGTTCGCGAAGCAGACAGCAGGAGACTACGATCACGTCCCGCGCCGTAATCGAAAAGAAGTTGCGCAGGTACAGGCTCCCGGTCATGTTCTTGATGCGCATCAGGAACCGGTTCTTTACCGAGTGCATGTTGACGATGGCCGGCAACGCACGCCGGTTGCCCGGCAGCGCCTTGCGCACGTGGTAGCCGCGGGCGTGCGGCGTATAGATGCAGCGCCATCCTAGCAACTGCGCGCGCCACGCGACGTCGGCGTCCTCGCGGTAGGCGAAGAAATCCGGATCGAAAAACTCGCCGCCGATGGCCACGTCGTCGATCATCTCGCGCCGGTAGAGCGCCGCTGCCGCGCTGGCCCCGAACACGTACTCGTAGCGCAGGAAGTGGCCGTTGTCTACCTCCTGGCTGCCGCGGTCCAGGTGGCGCAACATCGGCGTGAAATAGATCCCGGTCGAATCCACCAGCGGCTTGTCGGGAATGTCGAAGGTCGCCCGCATGGTGAGCAGCTTGCCGCAGACCGACCCTGCCTTCGGATCCAGCTTGCCCGCCTCCACCAGCGCCTGGAGGAATCCCCCCAGCAGCAGCACGTCGGGGTTCAGCGTCAGCACCCACTCGCCGGAACTGAGTTGGATCGCCTGATTCTGCGCCGCCGCGAAGCCGATGTTCTCGTCGTTGTAGACGATGTGGCAGCGGTCTTCGAATTGCTCCAGGATGTCCGTTGTCCCGTCCGAGGAGGCGTTGTCGACGACGATCACCTCTTTCAGCGGGTATTTCTGCGCCAGAACAGACTCGAGGCACCGCTTGATGAACCGGCCGCTGTTGTAGGTCACTAGTGTGACGCTAACCAAATCGTTATGTGCCATGCGCCTGAATCAGATCTGCAACCGTGTTCATTCTACCGCCGCGCCAGAACGGGCGGACCGCCCGCTTCCCCGATCCGGCCGGACACCATCCGGAGGCACGCGAACCGAATAACTTTACAATACACCGTCAGGGGCTCGGTCTTCCACTTGCCCAGCACCCCGAATGCCATTCGCAACCCGCACCCGGCCACCACCGCCGCCGCCACCAGGGTCCGGCCAAACACTCCGAAGTGCTTGAAACTGTAACGGAGAAGGTTGCCGTACCACCAGGCCACCCGCGAGCCCGCCGGAGCCCGCCCGACCGACGTCCCACCCGTGTGTCGTGCCGCCACGCCTGGGATGTATCGCACCCGGTAGCCCGCCTTCGTGGCTCGCCTAAAAAAATCGACATCTTCGAACCAGACCGGCCAAAAACCGGCATCCAGGCCACCGAGCTCGCCGAACACATCCCGCCGGACCAGTAGGAACGCTCCCGCCGGCTGCTCAACATCGGCCGCCTCCTCCGGGTCCATGTCCAGGCAACGATAGCGCCGGTTGACCGGGTTGCGCTTCCAGAGGCGGTTCACGCCGAGGACTTCGAAGGCCAGTGCCACGGGGGTTGGGAATCTCCGCACCGAGAACCCAACCTGAGGATTCCCGTCGGACCCCACCAGCTTTCCCGCCGCTGCCGCTACGCCCGCTTCACGGCACGCCGCTTCCAGTTCCTCGATCCCGGACAACAACACCGCATCAGGATTCAACAGCAGCAGGAACGGGGTGTCCAGAACTTCCGCGGCCTGATGGACCGCTCCGGCAAACCCCCGGTTTTCCGCATTTGCCAATAGCGTAACCCCGCCGCGCCGCCGTACCTCTTCCAGCGTTCCATCCGAGGACGCGTTGTCCACCACCACGACCCTGGCCACCCTCGGTAGCACTGCGTCCAGGCACGGCCCGATGTCGCCCTCCGAGTTGCAGGTCACAATAATGGCGCCGGTTCCGGTCATGTCAGGGCGAAGTACAGTCTCCAATACCAGTCGAACCCCGTCTTCCGCTGCAAGTCGAGGATGTCCCGCTCGCTTTCCTCCAAAATGCCGGCCGCGTCGTGCGCCGGCCCGCCCCCGCGCGTTTCCCTATACATCTGCAGTCCTTCCCATTTGCCGCGGAGGTAGGCCCCGCCGCGTCCGTGACGCACTGCCACCAGCCCCCAGAGGGACTGCGCCACCAACACCGCCCAACCATACCGCCGCACCCATCCTTCCGGGAAGTGCTTGGCTACCAGCAAAACTTGATTCCGCGCGATGCGCCTGACCGTCTCCGGATTCCACGCGCCGAGCGTCGCGCTGCCCACATGGTAGGCGATGGCGCCCGGAACGTATACGCCCGCCAGGCCCTGGGCGGCGCACCGCAGCCCGAAATCCACGTCTTCCAGGTAGGATTCGAACCGCTCATCCAGCAGCCCTGCACGTCTGAACAGCTCGGCGCGGAACAGCGCCGCGGTGAACGGTGCCAGCCGGACGGCCCGCCGCCCGGCCCACTCACTCGAATCCCTCCGCCCGTGCCCTGCCCGCCAGGCGCACGCCCCGCGGCAGATGGTGTCAAAGGTCCCGTCGATCCGGTCGCGCCGCGCGGCGTCCAGCAGCTTCCCGATCGCGTACCACACGCCCGGCTCGGAGGCGGCGTCGGCCAGCCGTTCCAGCCAGTCCACGGCCGGCTCGACATCGTTATTGATGACCGCCACAAATTCCGTCCGCGCCGCCCCGATCCCGGCGTTGACCGCATGGGCAAATCCCCGGTTTTCCCGAAACCGTATCACCCGCGCCCCGGCCTGTTCTGCCGCCTCGGCCGAGCCGTCGGTGGAGCCGTTGTCCACCACGAGAATCTCCCCGACCGGGTGGGATTGTAACGCCAGCCGGCCCAGCAGCCGTTCCAGGTGCTGGCGCCGGTTCCAGTTCGGGATGATCACGCTGACGGCGGGCATCGGAAAACACCAAAATTACACGGGACGCAACCGGGACCGGAACGCAGGCGGGCGAAACCCGAGCATACCACTAATCCTTGCGCGCCGAAAAGCGTTTTTCCAACAGGAACAACAAGTTGGCGATTCCGTCACGCCACGGGTTCAGCTTCATCTCCCCCAACCGGGAGTAGTAAAGGATTGAGATCTCCCCAAACCGGATCTTCGGATGCCGGATGGCCTCCACTTTGATCTCTTCAGAAAACGACATCCCGTCGGATTTCAACACCATATGATCGAGAATCGACCGCCGGAATACCCACATGCCGCTCTGGCTGTCCCGCACCCAACGCAGGAACAGCACCGACATAGCCAGCGACAGGATCAGGTTCCCCAACTTGTGTTTGAGGCTCATCGCCCTGGCGTCCCGCACCGGGAACCGGGAGGCGTTCAGGAAGTCCACGTCCAGGTGCAGGAACGCCTCCAGCAGGTAGGAAATCGCGTCCACCGGGTAGCTGTGATCCCCGTCCAGGGTCACGATGACGTCGCCGGTCGCGTGCCCGAAGCCCCGTTTGTAGCTGCGCCCATAGCCACGGACCTCTTCACGAATCACCACGGCCCCGTAGCTCCGCGCCACCTCCGAGGTCCGGTCGGTCGATCCGTTGTCCACGACGATCGTCTCATCGACGAACGCCGGCATATTGGCCAGCACCTTCTCGATTCCCTGCTCTTCGTTCAGGCACGGTGTAATGACCGTGATCTTGAGCCCCTTGTACATGCAGTATGATGAAGGCGGATATGAAATCGGTTGCCCTCCCATTATGCGTCATCGGTCTCGCGATGGCGTGTCTGCTGCCCGCCGCTGAGCTAGGAAACGTGCGCACCGTGTACCTGCTTCCGATGGCCAACGGGTTTGACCAACACCTTGCCCATCACTTGGCCGACGCCGGCGTTTTCCAGGTAGTCGTGGACCCCAGAAAGGCCGACGCCGTGTTCACCGACAAACTGGGAGAGGGCCTCCAGACGCGCCTGAATGAGATGCTCGCCGAGCCGGGCGCAAAGAAAGAAGGTTCCGCTAAGGAAGCCGCCTGGGAGCCCGCCACCTTCCAGCCGCTTGGCCACGGGAAAGGGAACTTGTTCCTGGTGGAAATGGCCGGGCGCACCGTCGTCTGGTCGGTCTTCGAGCCGCCCCGCGACACGACGGCGAAAGAGCTCGACCGCGCGGCAAAACGCGTAGTTTCGCGCCTTAAGTCCCCGTCCACAAAGTAGACCGCCCCTCCGCTCGCGGGACAGCGCCCCGTCGTGACGCCAGGCCTAGCGGGACCGCTTCTGCCACACCGCCGTCTGGTAACTCTCGACGAGCCGCCGCGTGCCTTCGGCCAGGTTCCAATTCGCTTCCACCTCGGCTCGGGCCCGCGCGGCCAGTTCCTCGGCCCGCCGGGCATCCCTTAAGAGCTCCACAGTGTGTGCCGCGAATGTCGCCGGGTCGTCGGCCAGCAGGCAGACCTGACCGTCTTCGCTCGTCAGACCCTCGGCGCCCAGGCGCGTCGATACGACCGGAATGCCTGAGGCGAATGCCTCCAGTAGCTTCACCCGTACGCCCGACCCGCTCAGTACCGGGCAGACAAACACGGAATACCGCGACAACGGCTCGCGTATGTCCTCGACGGCCCCCCGGAGTTCCACGTGATCCAGGCTGTGGAAGGCGTGCGGCGGCGGGGGATCGCTTCCGACCACCACCAGGCGGGCCTGCGGCACGGCGCGGCATACCTGCGGGAGGACCTCCGCCGTGAACCAGCGCAGCGCCGCCTGGTTCGGGAGGTGCCGGAAGCTGCCGACGAACAGCAGCGTCTCCGGCTCGCGTCCCTCGCGCCGGTAGGCGTAGCGATCCGTATCGACCCCGGCTCGCAGCCCGCTCTGGACCCTTCCCCTGAGCGCCGGAGCGAACGACAGCAGGTAGTCCATGTTCTCGCGGCTGCACGCCTGGAGCAGGTCAAGCTGCTTGAGTGCCGTCGTCTCGTAGCGCAGCGCTCGAAGATACTCCACGGCCGCCTTGAGCTTGCCGGCGGCTCCAAGCAGGTGCGGCCAACTGCGCCCGACCGACTGAAAATAGATGTCGTGCTCGAACAGGGCGCAGACCAGACGCTGGAACCGCGGGGCGTACTGCGCCAGCGGCGTATACTCCAACTGGATCACGTCAACCCCATGCACCAGCGTCTCCCGGTGGATCAACCACTCCAGTTCGTCGCAGGCGAATTCGCGCACCGCGTGGGGAAGGATGGACGCCGCCGTCTGCGGCCGGTCGTTCCTTTTGACCAGGAACTCGGCCGACGCGCACAGTTCACGCAGCGGCTCGTTGGCAGCCCGCTCATGGGCGTAGTGCAAGAGAACGATGAGGTGGAGGTCGCAGCGCTGCGCCAGTTCCTTGAGCGTCTGGTACATGAACACGCCCCCGCCATGCACCGGCGGCAGAATCGGGTAAGGTGAAACGAACAGGACGCTCAGGCGGTCCGGTTTCGCGGGCAATTCCTGGAAGCGGTCGCGGAAGTACGCCCCCATCGGGCGGCGGAAGGCTTCGGCGTCATCCACCACCGACCGGCTCTTGGCGCGCCAACGCGATCGGAGCGCCGCCGGAAGTTGCCGGCCGGCCCGCCAAAGTCCCCGCGCGCTCACGCGCTCCAGCGATTCTCCGAACACCACGCTGAGCACCGCGCCCCAGAAGGCCAGGAAGAGGTGCCCGGCCAGGAGCCGCCAGTCGTGGATGTTCTTCCAGGTCCACAGGACGAAGTTTTTGGCCAGCACCGCCTGGATCTGTTCCGCGCTGAAGTTCTTCCCGATCGTCCCGCGATGCTCGTGGTACACGACGCTCCGCGGCTGGTACATGACCTTCCAGCCGCGCTTCCACGCCATGTAACCGAGATCGGTGTCCTCCAGGTAGAACGGCGCCAGCAGTGCGTCGAATCCGCCCAGCTCCAGGAACTTCCGCCGGTCGTAGGCCGTCGAGCCGCCGCCCCCGTAGAAACACGGATACAGATCGCGGATCCCCGGGTCGATCCGGTGGCGCACGCGCAGCAGCCCGTCCTTCCACCGGCCCTGCGACAGGCCTGTCTCCTCGCGCCGCCGGGCCGGGTCGGAAAAGAAAATCTGGCAACTCACCGAAAAAACCGATGCGTCGGCGAAGCCGTCGAGCAAGGGTTGCAGAAAGCCGGGCTCCACCCGCATGTCGTTGTTCAGCAGGACCACAATGTCGTTTTTCGCGGCCTGGAATCCGGTATTGGAGCCGCCTCCGAAACCCAGGTTCTCTTCCTGTCGGAGAACCTTCACCCCGGGGAAGCGTTCCCGCACCATCTCCGCCGTGCCGTCTTCCGAGGCGTTATCGACGAGAATGAGTTCGTTGTCCTCGTTCCCATCGAGGGCCTGAATGACCGAGGGCAAGTATTTCTCAACCAAGTCGCGGGCGTTCCACGTGGGAATGACTACGGAGGCCGCCCGGCAGGAAGATCGTTGGTCGGGGGGGAGTCTGCGTCGCGGCCAAAGGGCCCAAAGCAGGTCCGCCGCGGCCATGGCCGCCCCGGCGGCCAGCAGCACCGCTGGCGCCGGTAAAAGCAAGGGCAGCGCGCGCGCCAGGCGCAGAAGGCGTCTCATGTTACTCGTTCGGCCGGCGCGGAGCGACGCCCAGCGCGCTACCCAGCTTGACCCAGCGGGAGGAATGCAGCCGGGTCAATTCGGCCTCCAGTTGCTCCACCCGGCGGTCCAGATCCCGCGCCCAAAGGGTGCGCTCTTCCAGCGTCTTTTCGACCGCGTGCAGTGCGTCCACGGCCTTGCCCAATTCTTCGCACTTGGCGGCTAGCTCCGCGCTCAACCGGCGTTCGGTTTCCATTCCCCAAGCGGTCTTTCGGCGGCTCTCCTCCTCCAACTCCGCGACCTTCGCCTCGTAGCCGCGAACGTGGCCCGCGAGTTCGGCCTGCAATTCGGAGATCTTGGCTTCGTAGCCTTCCGCCTGTGCCGCGAGTTCCGCTTGGAGCCGGGCCACCAGTTCGCCGGCGGCCTTCAACTCGTCGTCCAGCCGCTCGGCCCAGCGGTTGTGTTCCTCCAGTTCCTCGCCCTGCTGCCGAAAAGACGCCGCCAGCTTGTCGCGCTCGGCGACGAGGAGGTCGATTTCGTGGTTCAGCTTCCCTATGTGCAACTCGCGCTCGCGGAGGATATTGGCGGCGCGCGGAACGAACAGGAACGTCGGGGCGCCTGTCTGGGGCGCGGCGGCGCACACGGCTACAAAAAAGTTGGAGTCTTCCGGCTGGCCGGCGCTGCTCTCCACCCTCGCCTCGGCCGGCGTGAAGATCCGCGCGGGCTGGAACACGAAGCCCTCGGCGCGGTTCTGTAAGAAGAGCGAGACGTGCGGGAACACCGCCAGGAGCGCGTCCTGGAACTCCTGAAACGTGAACTCGTGGACGTGATACGGGTTCGCGCCGTGCTCGCCGCGCGAATCCGTATAGTAGTCCTTGTTCGGCGTGGAAATCACACATTGGCCGCCCGGAGCCAGAACGCGGCGGGCTTCTTCAAGGAACCCGCGCCAGTCCTCAAGGTGTTCGATGACTTCGAACGCGACGACGAGATGGAACGTCCCGCCAGCCATCGGAATCTGCGAACAGGACGCCTGGACGAATCCGACGTTCTCGATGGGATAGTGCTCTTTGCAATAGCCAACGGCTTCCCCGGAGACGTCCATCCCGATGACGCTGGCGGCCACTCGGCTTAGCTCGGCCGTGCCGTAGCCCGCCCCGCAACCGGCGTCGAGCACGCGCTTCCGGCGCGCCAGGCGGGAGGCGAAGGCGTATCGCGCCAGGTGCTCGTTCCACAGGTCCCTGTCAACCTGCCCGGGGACCACCCGCTCGCCGGTGAATTCAACCAAGATCCGTCTCCGCTGGGGGGTTGCCCTCGATCAGTCTGGCGTCCAACTCCACGCGGCACGGCAGGTGCATGTATCCGTACACCTCACCCGCCCCGCGTCCCATCTGTATGGCGATCGCGTTGTCGATCCAATCGCAAGTCCGGTAGGATAGCAGGGTCCCATCGGCGATGGCGGGAGAAAAAGAGAACGACCCGGGGTAAAGCTCCGGAAGCTGAACGTGGAAGTCCACCGTGTGGACATCTCCGGGTGCCATGGGCGGAATTTCCACGCCGAGGCGCGCCGTGTTGGTCCCCGAGAAGTCGATTCCGAGGTGGTTGCGGAGCATGAAGCCCACCACCGGCTGGGCGATCTCTTCCTTAGCCCGTACGCTCACGCGAACCACCAGGCGGGCGGACGGCTCCAGCAGCCCAAGGGGCTTTCCGTGAGGGTCAAGCAGAGCGATGCCGATGACCTCCGCGCGCCCGTCCCCATGGCGATGATCGATGTTCGGGATACGGTCGGCCACCTCCGGGGGCCCCGCATGCGAAACAGGCGTGGCCGCCGCCTCCCTCTTACTCAGTGACAGGTACGCCGTGTCTTTCTCGGCCATCGCCGCGAGGTACCTGGCGACGACAGCATCGGTATCGCCGAGAGCCCGGACCTTGCCCTGGTCCAACCAGAGCGTCCGGTCCCCAATCGCCTTGACATCGCCTATGGCGTGGGACACGAAGAGAATCGTGATGCCTGCCGAGCGCAGTTCATGCACCTTGCGCATGCACCGTTGGCGGAAATATAGATCACCCACCGCCAGGGCCTCATCCACGATTAGAATCTCAGGGTCAACATGGATCGCTACGGCGAATGCCAGTCGCACCACCATGCCGCTCGAGTAGGTCTTCACCGGCTGGTCGATGAAATCGCCAATCTCTGCAAACTCCTTTATTTTATTATATTTATCGTCGATCTCGCGCGCCGAGAACCCGAGAATCGCACCGTTTAGATAGACGTTGTCCCTGCCGCTGAACTCCGGGTTGAACCCCGAGCCAAGCTCCAGAAGGGCGGACACCCGGCCATTAACCCGGACCTCTCCGCGGGTGGATTGCATGATCCCGGCCACCATCTGAAGCAGCGTGCTCTTACCCGCCCCATTCTCCCCGATGATGCAGAACGTCTCGCCGCGGCGCACGTCGAAGGTCACATCCTGCAATGCCCAAAAGTCGCGATGCCTCCGCACCCGATTGAGCGTGACCAGTTCTTTCAAACGATCG